>NZ_QRJA01000006.1:0-93325 GCF_003471405.1 Collinsella sp. AM20-15AC | reverse complement strand
CTCGCGGTGACATCGTTTTTATGTCAACCTTGGTCTAACAGAGCCTATTGTTTTGCATCGGCTGTCCAAGGCCTCATAGCCAGACCGCCGTACGCTTTCTTAAGCTATTCGACGATTGGTGCTCCGTGGCCCCAAGAACCTTCCATGCCGCACACGGTCGAGGCAAACCCGGCAGCAAAGTCGAGCGCGCGCTCGATGGCCTCGGCACCATCCTCGCCACGCTTGGCGGAATCGAGATAGCACATCAAAAACGAGGTGAGGAACGAGTCGCCCGCCCCCATGGTGTCCTTCATGTCCGTTACCGGTTTAGCCAGCTGGCGGTAATAACGCTTGCCGTCGTAAGCGATGCAGCCCTCGGCGCCCGCCGTAGCCGACACAAAACGCGGACCCAGACCCTTCACCCATGCCAGACGCTCGCGAATCTCGTCCTCACTCGCGGCATCCGCCGCACTAAAGAAAGCAAAATCGACGTAGGGCGCAATCTGCTCGTAGTACTCGTCGGTGGAGTCGTCCGAAAAGTCAAAAGAGACCGTGACGCCCGCAGCCTTCAACTTGGGCAGCTCGCGCTCGGTAAAGCAATAGTTGCCCGAATGAACCACATCGAACTGCTTCATGTACGAAAGGTCAAAGCGATCGAGGACATAGCGCGCATCGCCACGGATACCGCCCTCGTTGGAGCCGAGGAAGACACGGTCACCGTCAACGACGGTCACGCGAGCCGCTCCGTTCTCGCCAATCATCTGCTCGCACTTGTCAAGCTCGATACCCTCATCCTCGAGGCTTGCAATGACATGCTCGGCAGCGGCGTCATTGCCAAAAATGCCCATGTATGCAGAGCGTGCGGCACCGCATTTCTTGGCATAAACGGCGAAGTTCACCGCGTTGCCGCCAGGATACATGGTGTGGATATGCTCGTAGCGATCGACGACGTTGTCGCCAAATCCGAGCGCGTTAACGTTAAATGCCATGGCCTTTGCCCCTTCTAGTACTCGACAACACCCATATAGCGACGGAAATCGGGATCGTGATCAAACACCTTGCCGCGTGCAGCACGCAGCTCGCAGTTCATGGCGTAGAACAGCACCGGGTCCAGATAGGCACGGACGCTCGCCGGCACGGCTTCCATACCGTACTCCTTGGCATCGAGCACCATCAGCGTATCGGTATGCGTCTTAAGGAACGCCAGGGCGCGCTCGTCCATAGCACGGCACTCGCTGGAGCCCATCTGCAGGAAGTAAAAAACGCCATCCTGAGTAGCCTCGAAGGGACCGTGGAAGTACTCGGCAGAGTGGATGTAGCTGCAGTGCTGCCACTGCATCTCCATAAGAGAGCAGATAGCGAAACCGTAGGTCTGGCTAAAGTTGGGACCGCTGCCCAGAATGTAGAAGAACTCGTGCTCCTGGCAAAGCTTGGCAAAACGATCGCCCAGCTCGGCATTTACCTTCTCACGTGCCGGGGGAAGAATCTTATCCATCTCGGCGATACCGGCATACATATCGGCAAGATCGGCGTAGCCCTCCTGTTGATCGAGCAGCTCGGCCGCAAGCGACAGCGAAATGCCAGCGGGGACCTCGGCCTGCGGCACGCCCTCGCCCCACGGGTAGACCCACGTGGTCCACTTGCCGGAGTCAATCTTGGATCCAGCGTTGTCGGTCTGGGCGATTACCGTAGCGCCGGCAGCAAGGGCAATCTCACAGCCCTCGACGACCTCGGGGGTGTTGCCACTGTGGCTGCAAGCAATGACCAGGGATTTCTCACCTAAGCGGCGTGGGCGCATGATATCAAACTCGCGAGCCGTATAGATATACGAAGTGAAGGTGGTTGCCTCGCGCTGCAGAAGCTCATGAGCCGGGATCAAATCGATCATGGAGCCACCGCAAGCAATCCAGTAGACGCTGTCGAACTTGCCCTTCTCGGCAATTGCCTCTTTGATCAGATCGTGTGCGTTCATATCCAGTTCCTTTCTTGTTTGGCCCGCAATCAATGACGTTGGTTGCGTAGCCGATAGTTGTTTTAGTCAATCAGATATTTCTCGAATGCGGCCATGTTCTTGGCATCTGCCGCCGCGGGGTCATCGTAGTAACGACCGTCCGTGATTTCCTGGCCCAGCATGCCGTCGAAACCATAGGCGTTGAGTGTGGCGACGAAGGCGTCCATATCGTGCTTGCCATCGCCCCACACCAGATGGCCATACGGATCACCGTCGATAAAGTGCATCTCGTGTATTGCCCCATCACCAAAGGCGGCAAACCAGTCCTCGAGCGTCTCACCTGCAACGCCCATCGCGGTTGTATCAACCATGGGCTGCAAGTACGGGCTCGCGACCTCGTCAATCATGCGCTTCGCATCGGAAACCGTCGTCACAAGGTTGCTCTCCTCGGGACGCAGGCTTTCCATCGTAAGCACCAGACCGTGCTCGCCGGCATACTCCGCCAGAATGGACAAGTGCTCGCGGCTGCGCTTCCAGGCTTCCTCGCGGTCCTCGTCCCAGTCGCCCCAGCCCGAGTTGACGGACATACGGTCGCACCCAAGTACCTCGGCAAGCTCAATGCCGTGCTTAAAGTACGCCAGGCTGCGCTGTTCATGCAGCGGTTTGCGTGCGCAATACTGCCAAGGATAGACAACATTCTCGGGGCACAGAGTACGATACCTAAGCCCACGGTCTGCAGCCTTTTTTGCCAGGACCTCAGCCTCAAAGTAGCCCGTGTGGTCGAGTGTCACATGCGGCTCCGCACACCACAGCTCAATGGACTCAAAGCCCAAACGCTGCTGCACATCAAGGAAGTAATCGAGCGACCACATGATGTAGTGGATATTCATGCCCGCAATCTGTTCGCGGCGCAGCGTCGGTTTGGATTCAGACATCTTATGCCTCCTTATTTCGATCGAACACGATTCGTCCGTCCGACATCGTCATATCAACCGCAAGATTGCGTGCGTCGTGATAATCGAGGTCGAACACATCCCGATCGAGCACGCAGATATCGGCAAGCTTGCCGACCTCGAGCGTACCCAGCTCGTCTTCGCGCATCAGATCGTACGCGCCCCCGGCAGTCCAAGCGCGCAAGAGCTCGACAAGTGTCAGCGCGTTGGCCTCATTCACGGGCAGTCCATCGTCGAAGTATCCGCCGCACGCGCTGTAGATTGACTCGCCCAGGCTCGGAATCAGCAGCGGCAAATCCGTACCACAGCACACCGTGCATCCGGAATCTTCCATGCCGCGGCGATTCCAGCTGTGCAAAAGTCGCGTCTCGCCAATTTGTCGACGCATCATCGACAGGCAATCCTCGCGCCGGTCCAGCGTCAAAATCTGCGGATAGACCTCGCAAATTCCACCTAACTTGCCAAACTCGACAAGATCGGTCGGATCAGAGTTCTCGAGATCGGTAATCGCATGGCGGCGAAGCAACCGTCCATGCTCGTCTCGAGGCAGCGAGGCATAGAGCGCCACGGTGCGACGAACGGCGCCATCGCCCTGGCAATGCAAGGAATATCGGAAGCCGTCAGCATCAATTGCGCGCAGCTCGTTCTCAATCAGATCCCACTCGGGCTCCTCGACGACCGTCTTGCCGGCAGCGCCCGCATCGGCCGTGTCCTCATAGGGGTCAATCATCTCGGCAAGCCCCGCCCATACGCCGCGGTCGGTCATACGGTTGAAGCCAGAAAAACGAACGAACGGACCCCGGAAGCGCTCTCGTGCCTCGCGAGCATATGACAGATTTGCACCGGCACCCACCGGCTGCGACATCATAGAGACGCGAACCGTCAGCTCACCAGATTCCTCACGGCGAGCCATTTCGTCGGCAAAACCGTAGTAGTCATCAAACGCCATCTCCTTGATGGCGGTAACGCCGCGCTCGTTAAGCATGCCCATGTAGTCCGAATACCCCGCACGTACCTCGGGCAGCGCGAGGAAATCGCTCATCATGCGCCAGATCTTCTCGGCATAACACACCTGGGGTGTGAAGCCGTATCGCGCACTGGCGGCAGCATTGAGAACGCAGGTCTCCGCACCCGGTGTAAAGCAGACGACAGGGATATCGCCAAAACAATCGTCAAACACAGCTGCCGTATTTGCGTTCTCGGCATCCGATGCCAACGTTTCGGGCAGGTTGTGGCCAAAAGCCGCCGCGCAATCCGGATGATCTTCTTTCCATGCACGCAAGAGCGACACGGTCTCTTTGGCATCGGCGATGCCGGACAGATCAGACCCCAACGTCCGCAGCGCCCAGCCTGTATAGAAGGTATGCACATCGATCAGGCCAGGCATGACGGTGCGGTCGCCCAGGTCAACTACCTCGTCCGCCTGGGTCAAATACGAAGCTACCTCACACTTGGTGCCAACCGCCTCAATTCGATTGTCACGGACCGCTACGAAACCTTCAAACGGCAGGTCCCCCGTACCGGTAAAGACGCTCTTAGACGTCAGGACCGTCAAACGATCGGACATTATAATCACCTACGCCGGAAGCATGCCAGAAATGGCAGTAATGACCAAGCCAAACACGACCATAAAGATGAAGAACTTCCAAATGGTCTTCCACCATTGGCCAAACGAAATCTTAGCAACGCCAAGGCCGGCAACCGTCATGCCCGCCACGGGACTGATGGTGTTGATGGTCTGGTTGGCAAACTGGAGCGCGGTAACGGCCGCCTCGGGATTGAGGCCCATGAGCTCGGTCAGGGGGCCCATAACGGGCATGGTGAGTGCCGCCAGGCCAGAACTCGAGGGAACCAGCAAAGAGAGCAGGCCAAGGACGATATACATAAACGTGGTGTAGACGGCGGCGGGTGCACCGGCGAGCGCAGTAGCGAGCGCCTGGAGGATGGTGTCGATGATCATGCCGCCCTCGGCGATGACCAGAATACCGCGAGCGATACCGATAACGATGGCGGCGTACGCAAAGTCGGCGAGACCTTTAACGAACTCCTCGGCAATCGTCTGCTGGTCAAGACCGCCCAGGATACCGGCAAGCAAGCCCATGCCAAGGAACACGGCGGAGATCTCATTCATGTACCAACCCTGGGTAACAAGACCCCAGACGATAATGCCCATACCGCAAGCAAAATCGATAAGCACGAGCTTCTGACGGGTAGTGAACTCTTCCTCGATGGAGGCATCGGTCACGGAAAACTCGATACGCTTGAGCTTATCGTCCTCGTACGTAATGGACGACTCGGGGTTTTTCTTGACGCGTATGGCGTAGCGCATAGCCCATGCGATACCGACGGCAGTGAAGATGACCCAAGAAACGGCGCGCAGCCACAGTTGCGGATTGCCCTCGATGCCAATGATGCCTTGGGCGATCAAAACATTAAACGGATCGATGGTCGAAGCACAATATCCCAGGTTAGGACCAAGGAAGCAGATGATGAATGCCGTCATCGAGTCATAACCGATACCCATCATGATGGGAATGAAAATGGCATAGAACGGCAGGGCTTCCTCAGACATACCAAACGTGGTGCCGCAAATGGACAGCAACGTCATCGTGATGGGAATGATGAGGATGTCCTTGTTCTTGAGCTTTTTAATCACACGGCTCATGCCGGCATTCAAAGCGTTGGTCTTGGTGATGATTGCGAACGATCCGCCAATCAATAAGACGAACGCAACGACGTCGGCAGCCTCCTGGATGCCCTTAGTGGGCGCTTGCAGGACCGCGAAGATATCCTGACCCAGATTGATGGTCTCGCCGGTCTCGGAATCGGTGTAGTTCTTATCGACCTGTTCATAGGTTCCAGCAACGGCGACTTCACGCTCGCCCGCCGCTGTCGAAATCATCTTGCGCTGATACTGACCAGAGGGAACGATCCAAGTCAAGACCGCAAAGACAACGATCAGCAAGAACATGATCGTATAGACATGCGGTAATTTGAACTTAAAACGTCTGTTTGTCTTCTTCGCCTTCGTATCTGACATAGATACCTCCAAAGAACTCGAGACTGCATCGCATCTCGCCTCAACGTTTGCACAAGGCAAACGTTCTATGACGTTCTATAGATTACCAGCAGCTTTTCTCGTCATCAAGATAATTTCAAACTGATTGCCGCAACGCGGTTGAACGGTTGCGTTTGCGCCGTGAACGGTATGGAAACGCCCGGTGAGATGATTCACCGGGCGTTTCCATACGCAATGTCCTAGATGTCAAAAACGTAGCGAGACCCAACGATCCGCTGACGACCGATGATAAACGGCCGCCGCTGCTCATCGAAAAAGAAGGCTTCCATATAAAACAAGGGTTCGCCAACGGGAACTGCCAACAACCGAGCGACCTCGGGCGACGCGCACGCGATCTCAAGCGTGCATGGGTCGGTAAACGCGGGCGTGCGGCCCGTCCGGTTGTGCACGAACTCAAAAATGGATTGGTTAGATAGAGGTGCCGTTGATAGATAGGCGTTGTCCTCGTAAACATATATGTTGTTCTCGAGCATGACAGGGACGCCATCGGCAGTACGCACGCGCTCAACGCAGATCAAGTCAGTTCCAACGGGAACACCAAAGAACTGTGCTTCGGTGGAATCCGCCGGCAGTATCTTTCTCGAAATGACACGCGCCCCCGGTTCCATTCCGTTTACGCGGCATGCGTCCGAAAAACTCTGGACGTCATCCTTCTGGCGAATCTTGCGTTTGAGCTTGGGGGCATTGACAAACGTGCCTTTCCCCTGTCGCTTCGTTAGATAGCCCTGTTGGACGAGCTCCTCAATAGCGCGTCGCACGGTAACGCGGCCAACTTTATAGCTCTCAGCCAATTCGAATTCGTTGGGTATCCGCGCGCCTGCCTTGTAGGCACCGGAGTTGATTTCGTTTTTGATGATATCGATAACCTGTTGGTACAGCGGTATCGCTGCTTTACCGTCAGTTAGCCCTTCAGTCGGTGGCATATACCCTCTCCAAGCACAATTAAGTCTAAAACGGGCTTAGGGGCATTCAACAAGTCCTTAAGCCCGCATTAGCTTAAAGTATGCTAGGTGTCGCACCAAAATGTCGGCTATTTACTCATCAGACCCGAAAAACGCGCAACTACCGCGCTCCTAAGAAAGCGTGAGCAGCTCCGGCAGCTGGTCGATAATCTTGTCCGCGGCATCCTGGCTAAAGCCAAAGCGCTCCTCGCGCTTGGCAATGACCGTCAGGCCGGCTCGCTTACCCGCGGTAATGCCCGGAACGGAATCCTCAACGCAGCAGCAGCGATTCGCGGGCAGCCTCAGCAGGTCCAGCGCATGCAGGTAGATGTCGGGCTCGGGTTTACTCTCCTTAAACTGCTCGCCGCTCACCACATACTCAAAGGCATCCGACAGCCCGCACGCGTTGAGCACTTCCTCGATGCTATCCATGGGAGACGAGCTGGCAAGCGCCACGCGAACGCCACGGCGCGGCAGCTCTCGAATCGTATCCACGGCGCCTGGGTTAATCAAAGCCTGATAGTCGCGCGGACGCTTATGCGCCCACTCGTCCCAACGGGTCAACGCTTCCTCGCCAGTGAAATGCCCCTTACCGGCGCGCTCAAACCAATCGACCAGCATATGCAGGAAGAACTGATGCGAGGTACCGACTTGCCCATTCAACTCCTCTTGAGTCAGGTTAAGCCCAAGCTCCTTGGCAAACGCGGCAGTCTCGCCCAGGTAGTAATACTCGGTATCGACAATGACACCGTCCATGTCAAAGATAACGGCGTCGAACGGAAATGCGGACACGGCACCCTCCCTAACAAAAGGGCGCCCGCAAGCAGGCGCCCAAACCATGCATTAATCGGCGATTCTAACCCAGCAGCTTATCCAGCGCCACTGCAATACCGTCTTCGTTGTTATTGGCGGTTACCATCTGGGCAACTGCCTTAACCTCATCGACGGCGTTGCCCATGGCAACACCGGTGCCGGCCCACTCAATCATGGACTTGTCGTTCTGGCCGTCGCCAAACGAGACGACCTCGCTGGCATCGATACCGAGCTTGGGCAGGGCACCGTCGAGCGCACGGGCTTTGTCGATACCGGGCGCCGTGTACTCAAAGTACCAGTCGGCCGTAAACATGCCCGAAAGCGTCTGGGCAAAGGGCGCATACATCTCCTCGTAATGCGCCTGCAGGTAGGTCGGATCACCCGCCGTCAGCAGCTTGTCCACGGGATAAGTGTCCACGACCTCATGCAAGCTCTCGACCTCGCGGATCTTAAGATCGCACGCATCGCGCTCATACTTGACGATATTCTTCTGCAAGCCGTCAGGCAGCGTGATCATGCAATGGTACGAGTCCTCGACGTGCAAATCGCGACCGAGCGAAATCATAGGGATCACGTCGAAATTGCGCAGATGATCAATCAGACGGTGCAGTTCGTCAGCCGGCATGGCCTGGTCAAAAAGGACCTCATCGGTCTGAGCGTCGACCACGTGCGCGCCATTAAAGGCAACTAGCAGACCATCATGGTTTTGAAGGTCGAGCTCCTGCGCCAAGGCGTGCAGCCCCCATGCAGGACGACCCGAAGCCAAGATGAGCTTAATGCCCGACTCCTGCGCCGCGAGCAGCTTCTCGCGCGTACGCGGGCTGATGACCTTTTGGTCGTTGGTGAGTGTACCGTCGATATCCATTGCGATGGCTTTGATTGCCATATATGCCTCCCTGTCATTGAACAACCTTGTCTGAGCCATCATACAGAACACCCACGGCGGCGCTGTTTGCAACGGGAAAAATGTCATATTGTCCCAAACATGAACGGCGCGCCTTCGACGATTGCGATGCCCGTCGAGGCGCCTCCCGATACATTCCATCCTATCCAAATAGCAAGGGGCCCGTATCCCAACGGATACGGGCCCTTGTCGGCTATGCGTTAGTTTTCGCAGCGAATCCTACTTGCGGTGCGCGCGATAGAACTCGATGAGCGCCTGGGTCGAAGCGTCCTGCTCGGCCTTAGCGGTGTCATCGTGGAAGGCAGGGGTAATCTGCTTGGCAAGCTGCTTGCCCAGCTCGACGCCCCACTGGTCGTAGGAGTCGATGCCCCAGACCGTGCCCTCGACAAACGTAATGTGCTCGTACAGGGCGATGAGCTCGCCAAGCGCGAACGGGGTCAGCGTGTCACCGAAGATCGAGGTCGTCGGGCGGTTGCCCTCAAAGCAACGAGCCGGGACGATCTGTTCGGGCGTGCCCTCGGCACGAACCTCGTCGGCTGTCTTGCCAAAGGCGAGTGCCTTGGTCTGGGCCAGGAAGTTGCCCAGGAACAGCTCGTGCACGTCCTGGCCGCTGTCGGTCGCAGGGTTGGCGGTATTGGCGAAGGCGATGAAATCGGCCGGAACCACCACGGTGCCCTGGTGCAGCAGCTGGTAGAAGGCGTGCTGGCCGTTGGTGCCGGGCTCGCCCCAGAAGATCTCACCGGTGTCGGAGGTCACAGCGCTGCCGTCCCAGCGGACATGCTTGCCGTTGGACTCCATGGTGAGCTGCTGCAGGTAGGCCGGGAAACGATGCAGGTACTGGCAGTACGGCAGCACGGCGTGGCTCTTGGAACCGAAGAAGTTGACGTACCAGACGTTGAGCAGGCCCATCAGCGCGACGGCGTTGTTCTCGAGCGGCGTGTTGCAGAAGTACTCGTCGATGGCGTGGAAGCCCTCGAGGAACTGCTGGAAGCGCTCGGGGCCGAGCACGACGATCAGCGACAGGCCCACGGCGGAGTCGACAGAGTAGCGGCCACCGACCCAGTTCCAGAAACCAAAAGCGTTAGCGGGGTCGATGCCGAAGGCCTCGACCTTCTCGAGTGCGGTGGAGACGGCGACAAAGTGCTTGGCCACGGCCTCGGCGTTCTGCTCATCGGAGCCGTCGATGGCGCCCTGAGCCTTGAGCTGCTCGAGCATCCAGGTCTTGACCTCGCGGGCGTTGGTGAGGGTCTCGAGCGTGGTGAAGGTCTTAGAGACGATGATCACGAGCGTGGTCTCGGGATCCAGACCCTTGAGCTTCTCGGCCTGGTCGTTGGGATCGATGTTGGAGATATAGCGGCAATCGATACCGGCGTCGGCATAGGGACGCAGGGCTTCGTAAGCCATGACCGGGCCCAGATCGGAGCCGCCGATGCCGATGGACACCAGGTGCTCGATCTTTTTGCCGGTAACACCCTTCCACTCACCGGAGCGCACGCGCTCGGCGAAGGCATACATGCGGTCGAGAACCTCGTGCACGTCGGCGACGACGTCCTGGCCGTCGACGATGAGCTGGCCCTTCTCGCTTGCCGGGCGGCGCAGCGCGGTGTGCAGGACGGCGCGGTCCTCGGTGGTGTTGATGTGCTCGCCGGAGAACATGGCGTCGCGGCGCTCCTCGAGCTTCACCTCGCGGGCAAGATCGCACAGCAGCTTGACGGTCTCATCAGTCACCAGGTTCTTGGACAGGTCGAAGTGCAGGTCACCGGCGTCAAAGCTCAGCTTGTTCACGCGCTCGGCATCGGCGGCGAACCAGGCCTTGAGGTCGATACCCTCGGCCTCGAGCTTCTCCTGATGGGCCTCGAGCGCCTTCCAAGCGGCAGTCGATGTAGCATCGATAGGTGCGGCAACAGTTGCCATAGAGTCCTCCTCAGCATACGGGCGCACGCCTCCATGCGCCCGGACATTCAGATGCCACTATTCTAGCGCAGGTCAAGACTATAATCAGCGAGCGTTGCCAATCGGCCCCCAAACGGCAACCGACCAAAAAGGGACAGGTTTAATTTGGCAGGTCAAACGCTTTACCAATCAAAAATAACCTATCCCTTTATGCCAAATATTAGGCCGCAGCGCAGACGCTACCGAGCAACTCACGCAGAGGAGACCCGATGCCCTCCAGCAGTTCGGGCGCGATGATGGCAAAAACGGGAACCTCGCCGGCCCCCACGACGGCAGGCACTTTGCCCTCCGAGACGATACATCCATAAGGGGCAAAACCGTCTTCGCCGGCATCGAGTACGGCCATGCGACGAGCGAGTTCGCGCGCAAAGCCCGCCGTATCGGCATCGCCGATCGCCAGGACAAAGTCCACGCCCTCATCGGTCGCCAGGGCCACGGCCTCGTCGATCAGCTCGTCTCCCCCGTCGCCTTCAACCGAGCCGCAGCGAAAAAGCACGCGTTCGAGCAGAGCTCGATCAAGCGAGCCGAGTGCTGCCGAGACGAGCTCATCGCGCGTATGCTTGTCACCGCCCAGCACAACCAGCGCCTTGGTGCCACCGTAGTGAGCGACCAATCGTCCGCACCAGCGAGCCACATCCCCATCCGCAACCAAGCGCGTCGGCATACCAAACCCATAGTTGACCATTATCCCCACAACCCTTCCGTGCGTATAGGCGGTATCAATCGTTAGGCTCATGCTACGAAGCGAGGTTTTCCGAGCTGTTTCGCGCTCTTTAGAGCTGCGTTAAAAAACCCGATGCAACCGCACGACCATACCCGCCAAAGAGGGACAGGTTTTGACGATGTCCGCGCAAGCAGGTATTATCGAACAGGTATTCGATAAGAACATGTGTTTGATGGGAGGCTCGGATGGAGCACGAGCAGCACACCTACATCTGCATCGACCTCAAGACGTTTTATGCCAGCGTCGAGTGCGTCGATCGTGGGCTCGATCCGCTCACCACCAACCTGGTCGTTGCCGACGAATCGCGCGGACGCACGACCATCTGTCTCGCTATCACGCAGACCATGAAGGACCTCGGGATACACAACCGCTGCCGTCTATTCGAGATTCCCGACGGCATCGACTACATCAAAGCAGTGCCGCGCATGCAACACTACATGGAGGTGTCGGCGCAAATCTACGGCGTCTATCTGGAATACGTCAGCCCCCAGGACGTGCACGTCTACTCCATCGATGAGTGCTTTATCGACGTGACGCCCTATCTGGACCTTTATCACACCGATGCCGAAGGGTTCGCCTGCATGTTGCGCGACGAGGTCTTGGGGCGCACCGGCATCACGGCGACGGTCGGTATCGGCCCCAACCTATTCCAGGCCAAGGTGGCGCTCGACATCACCGCCAAGCACGTAGCCAGCCGCATTGGCGTACTCGACGACGAGATCTTTCGCAAGGAGATCTGGCCCCATCGCCCCATCACCGACATCTGGGGCATCGGCCCCGGCGTGGCGGCCCGTCTCGAGAAATACGGCGTCTACGACCTGATGGGCGTCGCCGCACTCGACGAGAACCTGCTCTACGACGAACTCGGCGTCAATGCCGAATATCTCATCGACCACGCCTTCGGGCGCGAGCCGACAACCATCGCCGATATCCAAGCCTATCGCCCGCAAGCGACCTCGACCACCACGGGGCAGGTGCTCTCGAAGGGCTATGCCTACGAGCAGGCCTACACCGTCTTGCGCGAAATGGTCGATGCCGCCGTGCTGGATTTGATCGACAAGCACGTGGTGTGCGACAGCATCTCGCTCTTTGTGGGCTATGCAAGCGAGCGCGCCGACATACGCCGGCTCAACGTCAGCGGCACGGCGCAGTATATAGACGGCTGCGGACACTTGCGCTCGAGCACCTCGGGCATCGAGCCCGCAGCGACCGACGGCCCCGAGCTCGCGCCCCGTGCTCCCAAGCCCGTCCAGCGCGATGACGAAAGGCGTCGCCTGGTGCGCGAAGCGCAGGCAATCGATGGCATCTTTGTGGGAGAGCATGGCGGCAAACCGCGTGGTGGCTATGCCGCACTCTTTGCGCACTCCAACGCCTCGCGAAAGCTGCCCGAGCGCACTAATTCGTTTAAGAAAATCATGGGGTATTTCGATGACCTTTGGGCACAAACGGTCGATCCCAAACGACCGGTCAAGCGCATCAACCTGGGATTTGGCAATCTTGTGCCCGAGGAATTTGCCACCATCGATCTGTTCAGCGATATCGAGGCCGATGAGCGCGAGCGCGACCTGGCGCGCGCCGTCCTGGCCGTGAAAGGCAAGTACGGCAAGAACGCGCTCGTCAAGGGATTAAGCTTTACCGCCGGCGCCACCGCGCGCGAACGCAACGGCCAAGTTGGAGGACATCGTGCCTAAACCCAAGCAGCAGCCCGTGCGCCCGCCGACCGCCTTCGAGCGCCTGGCGGACCCCGAGGGCAGACGCCGCGCCGCCGACCCCAACCTCACTGCCAACGGTGCCGTGCGCGCCAACCGCGCCGCACAGTTTATGCCCTTTGCCGCCCTCACGGGATACTACGAACTCGTGCGCAAGCAGGAAATCACCGTCGAGTCAAAACGTGAGCTCACGGAAGAAAAAGCCCTCGTACTTTCTAAAAAGCTCGAGGGTCTCAAACGTGGCGACTTGGTTCGTGTCACCTATTACGATACATACGGCTATCGCAGCCGCACCGGCATCCTCGACGAGGCGCTCCCCGCCTTCAAGCTCCTCAAGCTCCGAGACATCGCCATCGACTTCGACGACATCCAAGACATCGAACTGCGCGGACGAGCCTAGCCAAGGAAGCGCACCCAGAGCGACGCTTACAGCGTCATGACGTAGTAACCCGCATCTCTCACGGCAGTCTCAAGGACACCGCGATTGATCGGCCGCTTGGAGCGCACACGCGCTGTGTGGTCCGCGTACGTTACCGTAGCCCACACACCATCCAGCGCATTGAGGGCATTGGCTACGTTCTGAGCGCAGCCTTCACAGCTCATGCCGCCGATGAGCAGCTCATCGCTATAGGGATAGTGTGACGCATCGGTATCCACCACAACAACCTTTTTGGCCTTCTTGCCGCTCGCACCATCGCTGCAACAACTCTTCCCGTGTGTCGAAGCGGCAATGCGACGCAGTCCAAAAAACATGCCGACGGCAATGACGGCCAGCACGATGAGATTCGCAGGGTTGAGCAAGTCACTCATGCGCTCCCCTTTCAAGTAGCACTATCTAGATACCCCCATGGGGTGTCCCCATCTTAACCCAAAATCATGTCTGTTCGGTCAATTAGTTTCCCTCTTCAAACTTTTTTGTTGACCATGGCTTACTTTCGTGTATAAGTTTTCCTAGGCTAACAGTTTAGATCCGTAAGGAGCGCCGTGACTCGAACCATAGACATCCCAACGTTTCAGGCAGCAGTCGTGCGCAACTGCTCTCCCACGCTCGCGGGCATCAAGCCGGCATCGCTCTTTACCTATCCAGGCACCTACGCCCACGGGGACGGCTCGACCACAACCGAAACCATCGCAGAACGCCGCGCGCGCCTGCTCAACGTTATCGCCCAGTGCAATCGCGAGCTTGACCCGCTCGGCATCCACCTGAGTGTTTTGGTCTGGCGGCCCTGCGGAGCACTCGTGTACGTGTACCGAGCCAAAAGCCTCGCCACCTATTTCGCAGACCCTCGCGCCCAAACAGCGCTCGCCTCGGAAGGCTACGACACGAGAGACCTTTCGACATGCCTTGTACATTTGGCATCACGCATCACGCTCGCGAGCAATAACATCGCGGAATGCGCTTGTAGCCAGACTCGATGCGCACTACCCCAGCAAGCTAGCTGCAGCAACGACTGCACCTGCGAGTTTCCGCACGAAATAGGCTACTTCCTTGGATATCCCTACGACGACGTGCACGAGTTTATCGTCCAGCACGGCGAAAACTACAAGGTCTTTGGGGCCTGGAAGGTCTACGCAAATGTCGAGCAGGCGCTTGCGACGTTTGATGCCTACCGTGCCTGCACCCAATGCTTCACTTTTGTCTATCAGCAGGGCTGCAGCCTGGCGCAACTTGCCCAGGCAACCCGATAGAACGTACAAACCGCGGCAAGCGCCGCACGACCGAAAGGACAAAACATGAGTAAGATCGCCGTCGTCTATTGGAGCGGCACGGGCAATACCGAGGCCATGGCCAACTTCGTCGCCGAGGGCGCAACCGGTGCGGGTGCCGAGACTGAGGTCATCCCCTGCGCCGACTTCTCTGCCGACAAGGCCGCCGAATATGATGCCTTCGCCTTCGGCTGCCCCGCCATGGGCTCTGAGGAGCTTGAGTATGACGAGTTTCAGCCCATGTGGAACGAGGTCAAGGAGACCCTCGGCGACAAGAAGGTCGTCCTCTTTGGCTCCTATTCGTGGGCCGAGGGCGAGTGGATGGACAACTGGAAGGCCGACGCCGACGAGGCCGGCATCAACGTCGTGGACTCCGTCATTTGCTACGATGCGCCCGACGATGAGGGCGAGGCGGCCTGCAAGGCCCTCGGAGCCGAGCTCGCGTAACGAAACCAGGCCTCCAAAAGAGCCTGTATCACAGCGTATCCCCATCCCTACAAAAGAGCGGGGGCTGGATTCAAGTCCAGCCCCCGCTCTTTTGTAACGGCAGTTACATCAACCGGCTACGAAATATTGCCCAAGAACGCCTTGGTGCGCTCGCTCTTGGGGTGGTCGAAGACCTCGCTCGGCGTACCCTCTTCCACAATGACGCCGCCGTCCATAAAGACGACGCGGTCGGCGACATCGCGGGCAAAGCCCATCTCGTGCGTCACGACGATCATGGTCATGCCGTCGCGCGCCAAGTCGCGCATGACGCCCAGGACGTCGCGCACGAGCTCGGGGTCGAGCGCCGAGGTGGCCTCGTCAAAGAGCATGACGTGCGGGTTCATCGACAGGGCGCGGGCGATGGCAACGCGCTGCTGCTGGCCGCCCGAGAGCTGGCTCGGCATAAAGTCGATACGCTCGGCAAGACCGACCTTGGTCAGCTCCTCGACGGCAATCTTCTCGGCCTCTTCCTTGCTGCGCTTGAGCACCTTCTGCTGCGCAAGCATGACGTTCTTTTTGACTGACAGGTGCGGGAACAAATTGAACTGCTGGAACACCATACCCAGATGCGTGCGCACCTTGTTAAGGTCGACGCCCTTGGCGCACACGTCCACACCCTCAACGACAATCGAGCCACTCGTGGGATGCTCCAGGCGGTTGATGCAGCGAAGCATCGTCGACTTACCCGAGCCCGAGGGACCCAGAACTACGACGACCTCGCCCTTATGCACATCCAGATCGATATCGCGCAGGACCACGTTATCGCCAAAGGCCTTCTGGAGGTTCTTGATGCTGACGACAACCTCGTTCGAGTTATTGGTTTCGCTCATGATAGGACCTCCTTACAGACCGGCGATGTGATCGGCGGGCGTCGCAACGACCTGCCCGGCGCTCTTGGCGGGACGCTTCTTCTTGGTCTCGGCCGTGCCCAAAAGCCTCGCCTCAAGGCCGCTCACCAAGCGAGCGAGCGGCAGGGTGATGACCAGATAGAACAGGGCGGCAACCACGTACGGCGTAATGGAGCCCGTCGTGGCCACGATGGTGCGGGCGTTCATGACGATCTCGACCACGCCCACGGCCGCGAGCAGCGACGTATCCTTGTAAAGCAGGATGAACTCACTGGTCAACGTAGGCAGGACATTGCGGAACGTCTGCGGAATCATAACGTAGAGCAGTGTCTGGAAGGCGTTCATGCCCAGCGAACGCGCAGCCTCGTTCTGGCCCTTGGGGATCGACTGAATACCGGCGCGGAAGATCTCGCACAGGTAGGCGGACGAGTTCATGGCCATGACGATGACGCCGAGCACATAGTCGTCAACCTTGACGCCGGCCAGCGGCAGGCCAAAGAACGCGATGTAGATCTGCAGGAACGCCGGCGTACCACGGATGATATTCACATAGATACCGGCAAGGCAACGCAGGATGCGCGACTTGGAGATGCGCATGAGCGACAGGGCAAAGCCAAAGGGAATTGCCAGCGGAAACGCCACGAGCACGATCGAGAGCGACATGAGGAAGCCTTTGAAGACGATCGGCAGGCTCTGGACCAAAATGACCGGGTTCAGGAACAGGCGCAGGAACATGTTGGAATTCCATGCCTCGACCCACGGCTGCTCCTTAAGGTCGGCCAGGAAGTTATCGAATGCCGTCACGCCCTTGATCTCCACCGACGGAATCTTGGAGATCTTCTTGGTCGAACCATCGGCCAAAGTGTAGGTGCCGCTAAAGGCCTCGTCGCCGCCCTCGACGGGGAAGGTCACGCCGTAGACCTCGACGCGGAAATAGCCGCCGGCCGGAGCCGTCTCGCCAAAATCGATCTTGAGCGTCTGGCCGTCGACCTTGCACGTAGGCTTCATGGGCGTACGGTCCATAAGGTCATCGCCCGAGAGCATCGTCAGACGCGTGTCGTCCGCACCAAAGGTCGTGCCATCGGCAAACGTCAGCGAAAGACCGCTCAGTTCCTCGTCGGCATCGGCCTGGACCTCCCAGGTGATACGAGTCTCGGTGCCACCGACTACGTCGCTACCCGAACCGGTATTGGGTCGGGCGGTGATCTTTGCGGTCTCAAGTGCCTGAGCAGTCGAGGGCACGCAGGCCCCCGCGCATACCAGGGCGAGCACCACAGCCAGGGCACAGGCCAGCTTTTGAAGCATCGAGGGCAGTGGATGGCTCTTGCCCATGGCTCCTTGGTTCAATCGAGACAAGGTGGCTCCTAACGTTTAAGTTGCCGACATAACGGGGCGGGATGACGCCCATTCAAGAAACGCAAAGGCCCTCTCCGCCAAAACGGAAAGGGCCCGCGTGCAATCAAGTAGCTATTTTACTTGATGTTGTACTTAGCCATAAGGGCGTCAACGGTACCGTCATCGGTCAGGTCCTTGATAGCCTGGTTGATGTCGTCCTTGAGCTTAGTGTTGCCCTGGTTGATGGCGATGGCGTACTCCTCGCCGGTGCTGATCTGCTTGATGGTCTGGCAGGTGTTGAACTGCTCGGCGGTCAGCTGGCTGGCGACGGAGCGGTTGGTGACCACGGCGTCGCCCTTATCGGACTGCAGGGCGCTGAAGCACTCGGTAGCGTCCTTGTAGGGGACGATCTTTGCCTTGGGGAAGTTCTCCTGGGCAAAGGCCTCGGCAGTCGAGCCAGACTGGACGATGATCGTGGCGTCGGCGTTGCTGAGCTTCTCGCTGTAGTTGTCGGCCGTGATGTCGGTGTTATCGACCTTGGTCACGATAGCCTGATCGTCCATGTAGTAAGAGTCGGAGAACGCGACTTCCTTCTCACGCTCGGGCGTGTCGGTGATAGCCGCGATGGCGACGTCGTACTTGGCGCCCGAAGCAACGCCGGGGACGAGCGTGTCAAAGTCGTTGTTGACGTACTCGACATCCAGGCCCAGCTTGTCACCGATAGCCTTGATGAGCTCAAGGTCAAAGCCCTGGTAATCGCCGTTGTCATCCTTGTACTCAAACGGCGCGTACTCGGCAGAAGTGCCGACGGTGAGCGTACCGTCCTTGACGAGTGCATACTCCTTGGAGCCGTCGACCTTCTCGACCTTCACGTCATCAGAGCCGCTGGAACCGGCATCGGAACCAGAGGTGGCGTTGGACGAGCCGCAGCCCGTCAGTGCGAGGGCGAGCGCCATGGCGCCCGTGGCGGCGAATGCGCCAAGCTTCTTGAGCTTCATAATCAGTCTCCTTCCGGTGACCCCGTTTGATTCAGAGGTCTGCAAAAACTGTTGGCTATTATGCACCCGGAATTACGAATCTGCAATGAGAAAACTGATTGAAACAATCCCATAACGTGAATGGAACACTCCACTTTGTGACAGTTGTTACTGCTGTAACGACCTTAATAGCGTAATTTCCGCTGCATAACCTGCAAGTTCGTTCGGCGTCTCCAAAATAAATGGAAGTGCACGCAAGCGGCTATTCGATACAATATTCTGCATAACCTGCATACCGCCACCAAATTCCTCGCTGCCAAGGTATCCCTTGCCGATGCACTCGTGACGATCTTTATGGGCGCCACAAGGGTTCTTCGAATCGTTGATGTGTACGGCATGCAAGCGATCGATACCCACCACGCGGTCGAACTCGTCGAGTACGCCGTCCAGATCATGGATGATGTCGTAGCCGGCATCGCTCACATGGCAGGTGTCCAAACAAACGCCCAGCTTATCGGACAGCTCTGGGCGCTTGGCGGCAACGCCCTCGATAATGCACGCCAGTTCTTCAAAGCTACGGCCCACCTCGGTGCCCTTGCCCGCCATGGTCTCGAGCAATACCGTCGTCTGCTGCCCCTCAAACATCACCTGGCACAGCGTGTCGACAATCATCTGAATGCCGGCGTCTGCCCCCTGCCCCACATG
Organism: Collinsella sp. AM20-15AC; assembly: GCF_003471405.1. Classification (NCBI taxonomy): domain Bacteria; kingdom Bacillati; phylum Actinomycetota; class Coriobacteriia; order Coriobacteriales; family Coriobacteriaceae; genus Collinsella; species Collinsella sp. AM20-15AC. Next base: position 74,261 of record NZ_QRJA01000006.1, on the reverse strand, counting down.
CGCACCGGGGTGGAAGTTGTAGTAGTTGCCGGGCAGTGCTTCCAGACGCTGCAAGTCCTCGGCCATTGCCTCCAAGGCAAACTCGCGCGCCCGCTCTTTGGCAGAACAGGGGTTGTAGGTATACGGGGCATGCGCCACCAGCGGTCCAAAGTCGTTTTGCGCCATAAGCTCGCGCAGGGCCGCCACGTCATCCATGTCAAGGTCTTTTGCCTTGCCACCGCGCGGGTTGCGCGTAAAGAACGCAAAGGTATTGGCGCCAATGGACAGCGCCGTCTCCCCCATTGCCCGATAGCCCTTCGTCGTCGAAAGATGACACCCGATCGTCAGCATCTCCAGCTCCCCCTCATCAGTTGCGGTGAAATACGGTCTATTGGTGCCCTATTTTGGCGCAAACAGACCGTATTCCACCGCAAGATATAAAAGGGGCATCAGGGGCAAAGGCCTCTAGGCATTCCAAGCGCCGGCGCCATGCCCCCACGCCCTAAAGTTTCAAACGAATTGCATCGATGATGCGTGCGCAGCGCCGTGTGGCGGCTAGGGACATGATGGGGCTTTCGAGTTTCCCCGCCCGGATGAGCTGGGTCGCATGCTGAATTTCGCCGTAGAAATCATCGACCTCAAACGGGGCATTAATTTCGAGCATTCGTCCGTCGGAGTACTTCACATGGGCGAGCTCGGGGCGATGGAGGCGCTCGATTTCCACCGAACCCCGTTCGCAGGCAATCGTTAAGCGGCTTTCATATGCTGCTTTGCCATCGCACACCATATGAATGGGTATACCGCCGACACTCATATGGATCTCATCGGCCCAATCCACGCGGCCGCCTAATACGTCACGCCAGCGAACTTCACGAGACGAAACATCGCACGCACCCGCAAGCAGATCCTCAAACCACCCGACCGCATAGCAGCCCATGTCATATAGACAGCCACCCTGCAACGGATCGAGCAGATAACTCGAAGGGGGCTCACCATAATCGAGTTTTTGCACGCTTTCGATCGAGACGATACAGCCGAGCTCGCCCGACGCAAGTAAGTCCTCCACGCGAGTGCGCATCGGGCAAAACCGATTCTTCATCGCCTCCATAAACAGCACGCCGTGCTCGCGAGAGGCGGAGGAAATCGAGAGAGCCTCTTCCTCACTCAAAACGGCCGGCTTTTCGCACAGCACGGCCTTTCCGGCGCGCAGCGCGCGACAGACCCAACGCGTATGCATGCCATGCGGAAGAGCCAAGTAGATTGCGTCGACATCGGGGTCGGCAATCAGCGCGTCATAAGCCGCATCGCCGCTATCGTCAGCCGTGGCATAACTGTGCGCGGCATCAATCGAAAACGCTCGGCAAAACTCCTCAACATGCAAAGGAGTGCGACCGGCGGCAGCCACAAGCCGTGCCCCGTCCACCTCCTTGAGCGACGATGCGAATCGATGCGAAATGTGCCCAGCGCCCAAAACGCCCCAACGAACCTCACGCAAATCATCACATGAATCCCGATGGCCCACGACAGCCCCCTTCAGTTGCGGTGAAATAGTTCCTGTTTGGCCCCTATTCTGCCGCAAACAGGAACTATTCCACCGCAAGTTATAAAAGGGGCATCAGGAACGCGTTTTGCAAAAGGCTTTAAGCGCGGCCGTTACGGGGCCAGGCTGGAAACGTCGGCGCACATCGTCGAGACGCTCGGGAATATCGATGTGCTGCGGGCAGTGACGTGCGCATTTGCCGCATTTGACGCAATTGCTCACCAACTTGGGCTCACTCGTCCGCACCGCGCTCGCCGTAAAATACTGCGACAGGCCCGTAAACCAGCTGTGCGCATAGCTTGCGTTGTAGGCGGCGAAACACCCAGGGATATTGATGCCTTTGGGACACGGCATGCAGTAGCCGCAGCCCGTACAGGGCACGCGATTCGATTTCTCAAACTCTCCCAGCACACGCGCGATGGTATCGAGCTGCTCTGTCGTCATCGAATCCGGCAGCGCGCGATCCGCCAATGCCGCGTTCTCGTCCACCTGCGCGGTATCGGTCATGCCCGAAAGCAGCATCGTGACTTGAGGATGGTTCCACACCCACGAAAGTCCCCAAGCAGCCGGCGACTTCAGGTACGGATCGCGTACGTCATCGAGCACGGCGCGGGCCCGCGGAGGCAGCTTGCCCGCCAGGCGTCCACCCAAAAGCGGTTCCATTACAAACACCGCGAGCCCGCGCTCGGCGGCTGCCATGAGTCCCGCCGTTCCCGCTTGGTAGCACTCTCCAGCGTAGTTGTACTGGATCTGGCAAAAATCCCAGTCATATGCGTCAAGCATCGTGAGGAAGTCCGCCGCACTGCCGTGGTACGAAAAACCTATCTGGCGAATACGCCCCGCAGCCTTTTGGTGCGCAATCCAGTCCTCGATGCCCAACGCCACCACGCGCTCCCACTGGGCGGGCGAGGTGATGTTGTGCATAAGGTAGTAGTCGATATGGTCGGTCCGCAAACGGTGCAGTTGCTCGTCAAAAAAGCGGTCGAAATCCTCCGCGCACTTGCACGAAGCGTGCGGCAACTTAGTCGCCAGCAACACGCGGTCGCGCAGACCCAGGCGCTCAAGTGAGGCGCCCACGCACACCTCGTTACCGGGATAGAGATACGCGGTATCCAGATAATTAATCCCCTGTTCCACCGCACGGGAAATGATGGCATCGGCTGACTTCGCATCGGGGTGTCCCGGCGCACCGGGAAATCTCATGCAGCCCAGACCCAGAGCGGATATTCGGTTACCACTTTTGGGGTCAACGCGGTATTGCACGGCCCCTCCTTTCGCCATCAGCGCCCCGGCAAGGCGAAACACAATGGTCACGCGGCCGAAACATCGTGGAATCGCAATCGAGAACGTATCGTAACGCAGCGGAAATCGAGCTGTCACGGCACCGCTTTAACATCAGCAAAAAGCCCGATGAAAGGAGTCGCCCATGCCCGCGCTCGACCTTTGGAATCTCGCATCCCAGCTCAAAAGCACCGATTATCGCTGGGTCGACCTCACCCACACGCTCTCATGCGACACCCCGCACTGGTTTGGCTTTAAGCCGTTTGAGTCCACCAAGCTCTTCGACTACCTGCCCGGCACGCCCGAGGACATGCTCGCCCCCATGCGTTGCTTCCAGTATTCGGTCGCCTCGCAGTACGGCACCCACGTCGACGCGCCGCGCCACTTCCATGTCGAGGGTCGTTCCCTTGGAGAGATTGAACCCATCGAGTTTATGCATCCGCTCTGCGTGATCGACAAGCACGAGGAGTGCGCCGCGAATCCCGACTACGTCCTGACCGTCGAGGACCTCAAAGCCTGGGAGAATGAGCACGGTCTCATTCCCAAGGACGCTTTCGTCGCCTTCCGCTCCGACTGGTCCAAGCTCGCCGACTTCGAAAACAAGGACGAGGACGGCCAGCCCCACTACCCCGGCTGGGACCTCGACGCCATCAAGTGGCTCGTTGAAGAGCGCAACATCGGCGCCATCGGCCACGAGCCGGCTGACACCGACCCGGCGAGCGTGACCACGCGTGAGGACGCCTACCCCTACCCCGGCGAACAGTACATCCTCTCGGTCGACCGCTATCAGATCGAGGTCATGGACCATCTAGACGAGCTTCCCGCCACGGGCGCCGTCATCTTCTGCACCTTCCCCAAGGTGCGCGATGGCGTTGGATATCCCGCGCGCGTCTTTGCGGTCTGCCCTGCAGCGTAGCGTCCAGGCAAACGTTTCTTTTTCATAACAGCCGCTCCGCGCACCCATCAATCACCCCGGCAGCATACAATCCATCAGGCGCCCCTTACGCGGGCGCCTTTTATATGGGGAGATGATTCATATGCAGATCAACAAGGTCGCCTTTATCGGCAAGGGTGGCGTCGGGCTACTCTACGGCAGCATGATCGCCCAGGCACTCGGCAACGATGCCGTCGAATACGTCATGGACGACGCTCGCTTTGAGCGCCATGCGAACGATGCGCTCACCGTCAACGGCAAGCCCTGCGTACTCAAGTCCGTCCGCGCCAGCGAGGCGACACCCGCCGATCTGGCCATCCTCACGGTCAAGACAACCGGACTCGACCAGGCGCTCAAGACTATGGAACACATCGCGGGCCCCAATACGCTCATCGCCTCGCTGTGCAACGGCATCACCAGCGAGCAAAAGATCGCCGAGCGCTTTGGCTGGGAGCACACCGTCCTCGGAATATGCCAAGGCATGGACGCCGTGTTTCTCAACGGCGCGCTCACCTTTACCAATGCGGGCGAGATCCGCTTTGGTGCGGCCGCCGGCACCGACCCCGCGACCGTCGCCGCCATCGACGGGCTCTACACGCGCTGTGGCATCGCACACACCGTCGAGGCAGACATCGCGCACCGCATGTGGGCCAAGCTTATGCTCAACGACGGCATCAACCAGACCTGCATGGCCTACGGCGGTACGTACGGAAGCGCCACGGAACAGGGCTCCGAGCAGCGTCGTTGCTTTGTCTCCGCCATGCGCGAGACGCTTGCAGTCGCCAACGCCGAGGGTATCGAGCTCACCGAGGCAGACCTAACGCAGATGGTGCATCTCATCGAGGGGCTCGACCCCGCCGGCATGCCCTCGATGGCGCAGGACCGCGTCGCTCAACGCAGAACCGAGGTCGAGGAATTTGCGGGTACCATCTGCCGCCTCGCGGCCAAGCGCGGCATCCAGGTGCCGCAAAACGAATGGCTCTATTCGCGCATCCGCGAAATCGAGGCCAGCTGGTAGCGCCCGGCGTGCTACAGCCTACAGCCTCAATAGCAAAGCCGCCGCAAGGGGCGCTCCCCTTGCGGCGGCTTCCTTCTTCATCTATGGGCAAAACCAGCTTCACAACGGCTAGCGCCGCACCTGCGGCATCTCGTCCTCGTCATCGCGGCAAAGGGTCACGCCCGCACTTCCCAGCAGTGCTGCTGCGATGAGCGCGCCAACCACAATAGAAGCAGCCCCGCATGAGCCCTGCATGCCTGCGACAAGCGCAGCCGTAGGGCCAAGACAGCCAAGTACCAATGCGACGGCGGCGATAGCGATATCTCGAGCGTTCATGAGACCACTTCCTCCACGGGAAAGACTTTGTTTCTCATGACTTAGTGTGCCCCGCGCCCATATGCCCAACGTAGTGCCACGGTAAGGGCTCTGTTAACCCAAATACAAATATAAAACGAGCGCCTTTACGTTGCCCGAAAGCTCGGTGAAGACGCCCGTCCATCATATGCAAATCAGTGAAGGCAGATTACCAACCGGTGTAGTAGTCGGTGGTTCCGGCAGCGCAGCCGGAGTCATAGACCTTGCAATCACCCTTGGAGCCCGTAAAGGTCGAGCCCTGGGCCATATCGCCCGCGGCAACAACGTAATAGCCGTCGGAATCGCGCCAGAAGCCCTCAGAATCCTGAGTCCATTCGCCCGTGCGATAGTGATAAAGCACATTGCTGCTGTAATAGGTCTCACGGCGCCCGTTGTAGTTATTGACACCCGCAGAGCGCGTCAGGCCCGATCCGTTCGCGTAGGACGCGGCAGACGCGTAGGACGGAGTGTAACCGGCGTTGTAGTACGAAGCCTGGGCGGCCTCGGCAGCCTCCGCCTCGGCGGCAGCGGCCTCGAGCGCTTCGCGCTTGGCATTCTCAAGCGCAGTGCGCAGCTCATCGAGCTCGGTCGACTTCGCGTCGACCTCCCCCATCGTCAAAAGGCTGCCCGCGCCATCGATACAACCCTGCAGCGCAGCGCGCTCGTCATCGGTGGCATAGTCACCATACATGTTTAGGATAATCTGAGCGCGCATTTCAAGGGAATCGCGCTTGGCCTCCATCGAGGCGTTCCACTCCTGCATAGAGCCATAACCATCGCCGCGATAATCAACGGGCTGTACCAGCGTCGTCTCGGACGGCGTAGATCCAACCGTATCAGACAGTGTTGCGGCGTGGGCATCAGTTGCACCGGCGCCCGCCAAAAGTGCCACGGTCAGAGCGGCGGAAAGGGCAGCGGCTTTCGGTTTTCGTGAATCGATCCTCATGTAGCTGGAAACCTCCGTAGTGCGTTTTTGCTGCGTTTGAGCTGCGTGTGATTCGATCGCGCTGCATAGTACCTCGAGCAAATCGCGACCTGCGGTTTTACTCAAAAGGCGCACGTCAATTGCGTAAAACTCACATCCTCTCAACAGGAGTTTTCCACAACTCGAATGCATAAAGCATGCCAAAAACCCTGTAATAGCGCCCTTCCTATACAAAAAAGGCGCCTGCGCAACCATTGCTTGCGCAGGCCCCTTGAGCAGGCATTTTATGCAGTTATACCTATCGAGTCGCAAGGGGTCCTTGCACAAGTCGCCTTACTCGTCCAGCGCGGCGAAGGCCTGCTTCAGATCCCAAATGATATCCTCGGCATTCTCGGTACCGATGGAAAGACGGATCGTGGAGGGCGTGATGTTCTGCTCGGCGAGCTCCTCGGCAGAGAGCTGGGAGTGCGTGGTGGTAGCCGGGTGCACGACGAGCGACTTGACGTCGGCCACGTTGGCGAGCAGCGAGAACACCTGCAGATGATCGATGAACTTCCAAGCTGCCTCCTGGCCACCCTTAATCTCAAAGGTAAAGATCGAGGCGCCGCCGTTGGGGAAATACTTCTGATAGAGCTCGTGATCGGGGTGCTCAGGCAGACTCGGGTGGTTCACCTTGGCGACGTGGCTGTCACCAGCCAGGAACTCAACGACCTTCTTGGTGTTCTCAACATGACGGTCAACGCGCAGCGACAGAGTCTCGGTGCCCTGGAGCAGGACCCAGGCGTTGAACGGGCTGATGCAGGCGCCCTCGTCACGCAGCAAGATAGCGCGGACATAGGTTGCGAAGGCGGCGGGACCGGCAGCCTCGGCAAACGAAACGCCGTGGTAGGAGGGATTGGGCTCAGCGATCTGGGCGTACTTTCCGCTCGCCTTCCAATCGAAGTTACCGCCGTCGACGATCACACCGCCCAGCGAGGTGCCGTGGCCGCCGATGAACTTGGTTGCGGAGTGGACGACGATGTTGGCACCATGCTCCAGCGGACGGAACAGATACGGGGTGCCGAAGGTGTTGTCGACGACAACCGGCAGACCGTGCTTCTTGGCGATCTCGGAGATGGCGTCGATGTTGGGGATGTCGGAGTTGGGGTTGCCGAGCGTCTCGAGATAGATGACCGTGGTGTTGTCCTTGATGGCGCCCTCGACCTCTTCCAGGTTATGGGCATCGACGAAGGTGGTCTCGACGCCAAACTGGGAGAGCGTATGCTCCAGCAGGTTGTAGGAGCCACCGTAGATGGTCTTCTGAGCAACCACATGGTCACCGGCCTGGGCAAGAGCCTGCAGGGTATAGGTGATGGCGGCGGCGCCAGAGGCGACGGCGAGGCCAGCAACGCCACCCTCGAGCACGGCGATACGGTCCTCGAAGACGCCCTGGGTGGAGTTGGTCAGACGGCCGTAGATGTTACCGGCGTCGGCAAGACCAAAGCGGTCGGCGGCGTGCTGGGAGTTGCGGAACACATAGCTCGTGGTCTGGTAGATAGGCACGGCGCGGGAGTCGGATGCGGGATCGGCACTCTCCTGGCCAACGTGAAGCTGCAGGGTATCGAAACCAAAGGTGTGCTCGGGGTTGTTGATGAACTGGCTCATGATGATCTCCTTGATCGAACGAAAGTAAATAAATAAGAGAGAAGTAAGTCGTTGTCTCCTGATCACGCCGACGGGCGCAAACAGGAGCCCGGCATTCGTCTTGGTAAGCAATTCATATGCGGGCCTCCTTTCGCATCCCGGTTCCGTGGTCGGCTTAATTACCTACCGCCTTTGTGTGTTTTGAATAGTACGAGCATTGTCCCCCTCGGTCAATCACTTAAAAGCGCTAACCTGTTATCGGTTTTTTAGATAGCTATCGAAAGGACAGGCGCCGATGACCCTTCAGCAGCTTCGTTTTCTGATCGCCGTGGCAGAGTCCGGCTCAATCAACGCCGCAGCTCAGCGCCTCTATACCGCCCAGTCCAACATCTCAAACGCCGTCAAAAGCCTGGAACAGGAGCTCCATCTGGAGATCTTTACGCGCTCCAGCCGCGGCGTCACGCTCACCAACGACGGCACCGAGCTTTTGGGCTATGCGCGCCAGGTCGTAGAGCAGGCCGACATGCTCGAGGCACGCTACGAGGACGGCGGCACCCCGCAAGCCCGCCTCGCCATTTCCGCCCAGCACTACGCCTTTTCGGTCGAGGCCTTTGTCAACGTCGTCGAGCGCTGCCGCGACAGCAAGTTCGAGTTCATCATGCGCGAGACCACCACATCGCAGATCATCGATGACGTCCGTGCGTTTCGCAGCGATATCGGCATTCTGTATCTGGATGACTTTAACGCCCGTGTCTTGCAGAAGGCCTTCGCCGATGCCCGAGCAAGCTTCCATCCCCTATTCGACGCGACGGTCCACGTCTTCGTTAGCGAGCGCCACCCGCTCGCACGCCGCCCGCAGCTGTCCCTTGCCGACCTCACGCCCTATACGCGCTACAGCTTTGAGCAGGGAACCTCAAACTCCTTCTATTACGCCGAGGAACCTTTTAGCTATATCCCTTGCGACCGCAACATACGAATCTCGGACCGCGGAACACTTACTAACTTACTTATCACGTCGAACGGTTACACCCTGTCGACCGGTGTCCTCTCCAATGAAATGCAATGGGGCATGGCATCGATCCCGCTAGCAGACGCCCCAACGATGCGCGTTGGCTACATCATGCACGACGAGCGCAAGCCCTCTCTCCTCTTGCAGCAATACCTCGACGAGCTCAACCGCATCATCCGTGCCAACTAACTGTCGGAAGACGGGGTAGAAATCGTAGATTGCTAGCCCCCGGCGGGCATGGCGCTACAATGGTCACTCACACGAAACGTACCCAACGAAAGGAAGCCCGTGAAGGTCATCATCTATACCGACGGCTCGGCCCGATCAAATCCGGGACGCGGCGGCTACGGCGCCGTGCTCAAATACACCAACCCCGCCGGCAAGACCTTCACCTCCGAGCTTTCGCGCGGCTACGCCAAGACCACCAACAACCGCATGGAACTCATGGCAGTCATCGTGGCGCTCGAGGCGCTCAACCGCCCTTGCGAGGTCGAAGTCCATTCCGATTCGCAGTATGTCGTCAACGCCTTTAACAAGCACTGGATCGACGGCTGGAAAAAGCGCGGATGGAAAACCGCCAACAAGCAACCCGTCAAGAACCGCGACCTGTGGGAGCGCCTACTCACCGCCAAAAGCAAGCACAAGGTTGAGTTCATCTGGGTTAAGGGTCACGCCGGTCACGAGCTCAACGAGCGCTGTGATGAGCTCGCCACCACGGCGGCCGACGGCAGCAACCTCGATATCGACACCGGCTTTAACGAGAGCGACCTGTAATAGCGTTTTCGCGCAGCTTTATATCCCCACGCGCTACACTCATCCTGTAGACCAAACAACGCAAGGGAGACGTATGCTGCGCATCGCGACCATCGGTACATCCATGATCACCGACGACTTTATCCAAGTCGTCAACGCCAACGACCAAGCCGCGTTTGTGGGCACGCTTTCACGCGACGCCAATCGCGGTACTGCCTTTACCGCCGAGCGCGGTGGCGAGCGAAACTTTACGTCGCTCGATGAGCTTGCGGCAGCCGCCGACGTCGACGCCGTCTATATCGGCAGCCCTAACGCACTTCACTACGAGCAGGCTCTTGCCTGCATCGCCGGTGGCAAGCACGTCATCGTCGAGAAACCCTTCTGCGCCACCGAAGCGCAGGCGCTGGAAGTCTTCCGCGCTGCCGAGGCAGCAGGTGTCGTGGCCCTCGAGGCCATGCGTCCCCTCCACGATCCCGCCTTCCACGCCATCGAGGACGCCCTGGGCGAGATCGCCCCCATCCGCCGCGCCTCATTGCGCTTTGGCAAGTATTCCTCGCGCTACAACGAGATTCTCGCGGGACGCGCCACCAATATCTTCGACTGCAATATGGCATCGGGTTCCCTCATGGACATTGGCGTCTACGCCGTCGAGCCCATGGTCGAGATTTTCGGCATGCCCTCCGGCCTTACGAGCATGACTACTCTACTCGACCCCACCACGCGACAGCTCACGCACGGCCCCATCGACGGCTGCGGTTCCATCCTCGCCAGCTATGGCGGAGGCAGCATCTCCGTCGAGCTCGCGCACTCCAAAATTACGAATGACCTGCTGCCCTCGCAGATCGAAGGCGAGCATGGCACTATCCAGATCGACCATCTGTCCACGCCCCGCAACGTCCGCATCGACTATCGCGGCGACGTCGTACGCGGCTCGGCGACCGAGGCACCGCGCGAACAGGGAGACAACGGCCGCGTGCTCGACCTGCCCAAATCGAGCAACACTATGGAATACGAACTCACAGACTTTATCACCGCCATCGGCGGCATCGATAACGTTAAGGAAGAGATTTGGGAGACCCCGGCAGGACGCCACGAGCTCGGACACTACCGCGATGTCACGCTCGTCTCACTGCGCATCATGGATGCCGTGCGCCAGCAGGCCGGCATAACCTTCCCGGCTGACGCAGGCAAGCAGGCATAGCGATGGGCTTCTTCGATACGTTCTTCTCCAGCGTCACCGGAGGCAGTCGAGAGCCTCAAAAACCATCAAACGTCGAGCTCGAGCTGCGCCGCAGGCTTACCGTGCTCGCAAGCGACGAGGCCACTCAAGACACTCCCCTGCGCTATTTTCTGCGCTGGGCGGGGCAAGTCCAAGGCGTTGGTTTTCGCTTTACCAACACCAACCTCGCGCAGGCACGCTCCCTCACCGGCTGGGTGCGTAATATGGAAGACGGCTCAGTCGAGATGGAGATACAGGGAGCTCCGGCAAACGTCCTATCTCATCTTGAGGCGCTTCATGCCTCCTACGAGCGCATGGGAACGCGTTTTCGCCTCGTAGACGCCCAGGCCCGAGCCCCACTTGCCAATGAAGACGGTTTCAGTCCTCATTATTAGTATTGTGTGCTAAATACGGTATCATTTACCTACGACCGTTAATAGAAAAGAGGCGAGGCGCATGGCGGTGCAAAGAAGGAATACCAGGCAGCGAAAGCTGGTTCTTGACGCCGTGCGCCAAAGCTATAACCATCCCACCGCCGACGAAATCTACAACGTCGTGCGCGCGCAGGATGACAAAATCAGCCGCGGTACGGTCTACCGCAATCTCAATCTCTTGGCCGACGCCGGCGAAATCCTCTCCATCAAGACGCCGGGCGGCAGTCGCTTCGATCGCACGATCGAGCCGCATGCGCATATCATCTGCACCTCATGCAGCCGCGTCATCGACGCACCGCTCCCCTTCGATGCCCAGCTCGACGCCAAGGCGTCCGAGCAAATCGGCTGGCACGTCACGTCGCACTACACCATCTTAGAGGGTCTCTGCCCCGACTGCCGGTAGATGTTCAGGACATGCCTTAAAATCCACCTTTCCGCGCTTTGCAGCAAAAAATAGATTTCTAGGCATGTCCCAAATATCTACTCAGCAAGCAGGCGATGCAATTCCTCTTCGACCGTGCGCACGTAACGGACGCGGTCGTTGATGCCACGCATAGAGGGATTGCAGCTCTCCATTAGATAAGGATGGCCCACGACGTTGAGCATGTCGCGGTCGTTTTCGTTATCGCCAAACGCCATCATCTCATCGGGCGAAATACCCAGGGCACGACCGTAATCGGCAAGCGCGGAGCCCTTGCCCGAACCGAAACCGATAAAGTCCGTCCATTCGGTTCCCGACGTCATCACGTCGACACAGTCGCTAAAGTGGCGCTCGAAATACTCCAGCGCCGCCGGCTGCTCTGCCTCGGGCGTCTGGAAGGCAATCTTAATGACGTCCTCGTCGATGTCCTCGGGACGGTCGACCACCGCCACATCGCAGTGGACCTCATAACGCAGGTGTTCAACAAACGCGTCGTTGCCGCTCATGGTGTAGAGGCGCCCCTCACACGAAAGGGTCACGTCGGCATGGGGATACGCAACCACGGCATTCGCGATATCCATAGCAAGGCAACGCTCCATGGAACGCTTGACAACGGCACGCCCCTCGCTCATCACCAGGGCTCCGTTTTCGCATACGTAGGCGAGCTCATCGGCCACCGGGGCAAACAGGTAGCGCAAGCTCGCATATTGACGGCCGCTCGCCGGCATAAACACGATACCGCGACGATGCAGCTCATCGATAAGCTCAAAGGCCTCGGAACGCGGCTCGCGCTCCCCCGGATGCAGCAACGTGCCGTCCAAATCGCATGCAATCAGCTTGATTCCCTCAAGACCCATATGCTTTCCCCCAAAGCCTCTCATCAACAGAAAGACGGACTTTGAATAGTTGCCTCTCAAAGTCCGTCTTACTTATACGCACGTTAACCGCGCGCCTTCTTTACGATCGTAAAGTCTGGAGCCATACTCACAACGGCATCCGCCGCACTCGACGCAAAGCGCCGGTCCGCATCGAGTTCACGGGTAACCGTCGAGAGTCGAACGCCCTCGACGCCCCGGAGCATGCGGCCCAAAACAGGCTGCACCGGCGTATACATGCGTACGGTATGCTCGTCCGAATCGCCTCGGAAAAGCGGCGCATGCATATTGCCGATCTCCCAGCACGCATGCGCGAGCGCAATCGGGTCCATGCGGTCAACTTCGACCAAATAAACCTCGGCGCTGCGCAGGCGCACGACAACCGCCACAGGCACCACGCCCGAACGGTCGACGGCGAGCACGTCGCCGTCGACAAGACGACCGCCGTCGGCAGCATCCAGCCGAACATCGATCGTGCGCCCCAGCTCCGTCACGCCCGCAAACGCGCATACATCAGCCCGGTCCCAATCGAACAGTAGCTCGTCAACTTCAAAGACGCCGCCCAACTTCCGGCGAAGCAGGAGTTCATAGGACGGATCGTTGAGATTTCCCAAGCATGTCGTCGAAACCAAGCGTTCAGGCATACTCTAACCCTCGACCTCAACGAGCTCGATATCAAAGTTGAGGTCCTTGCCGGCGAGCTCGTGGTTGGCGTCGAGCGTCACAGCCTCGGGCGTTACGTCGATGACCACGGCGGGAACGGGCATACCGCTCGGCGTGGACAGGAAAAGCTTCATGCCCTTCTCGATCTGCTCGATGTTGGGAACCTGTTCGGCCGGGAAGGTCAGAACCATCTCGGGATTGTGCTCGCCGTAGGCATCGGCAGCAGGAATGTGCACGGTCTTCTTCTCGCCCACCTGCATGTCGACAACAGCGGCGTCGAAGCCCTTGATCATCTGACCGGCGCCGCAGGTGAACTCCAGCGGCTCGCCGCGATCGTAGGAGCTATCGAACTGCGTGCCGTCATCGAGCGTGCCGCGATAATGGGTCTTGACCTTCTTGCCCTGGTTGGACATGGTAACCTCCGTGATAAGGGCGGCGCACAACGCGGGCCGCCGTGAACATATGGCGCTAACTATACCCTAGTCATACAATTCAATGACAGTTTGCAAAGAAACGCTGCAACCGGAGGAACCATGGCATATCCCGTATTTGACCTACACTGCGACACCGCCGACCGAATCGGCTGGGCCACGCTCGATCTCGACCTGCGCTTTACCGCCGGCACCGACGGTTATTTCCCCGGCGACGAAACGCATCCGCAAGATTTCGACCTCATCGAGGGCAACGCCTGCGCCATCTCGCTCGCAAAGATCGGCAACACGCCGTGGGCACAGTGCTTCGCCACGTTTGTCCCCGACGAGATTCCCACCGCCCACGCCGCGCGCTTCCAGGCGCAGATCATGGCGCACATGAGCGGCCAGGCAATGCTCAACCACGACCGTATGGTCAACGTGCGCAGCGCCGCAGACATTCGCCCCGCGCTCAAGGACGGCAAGGTCGCTTGCATCCACACCATCGAAAACGCCACGTTCTTTGCCGAGGACCCCGCGCTGATCGAGGTACTCAAGAGCCTGGGCGTGCTTATGTCGTCACTCAGCTGGAACGCGCAGGGGCCGCTCGCGAGCGGCCACGACACCCACGCCGGCCTCACCGCCGCCGGCATCGAGGCCCTTACGCAGATGGAGCACGCCGGCATGGTGCTCGACGTCTCCCACCTCAACGATGAGTGCTTTGACGAGGTTGTCGCCCACGCCACGCGCCCCTTCGTCGCCAGCCACTCCAACTCCCGTACCGTCTGCAGAGTCAAGCGCAACCTCACCGACGACCAGTTCCGCACCATTCGCGACATGGGCGGTATCGTCGGCCTCAACTACTGCAGCGAGTTCCTTTCCAACGACGCAACCAAAAAGACCGCCGCAGACGTCACCTTCGACCAGCTAGCGGCACATATCGAGCACTGGCTCGACCTGGGCGGCGAGGACGTCATCGCGCTCGGCGGCGACTGGGACGGTGCCACTGTGCCCGCCTTCCTCTCCGATGCCAGCATGATGCCCGAGTTCCAGAACATGCTCTCCAAGCACTTTGGCAAGACCGTGATGCAAAAGCTCTGCAGCGACAACGCGCTCGCCTTCTTTGAGCGTTATTAATTTCACATCCCTTGAGCGGGCCGGCATGCCGAACGGTCGACATGCCGGCCCGTCCCCAATCCAAAGGACCGCTTTTGACGCAGCAGTTTACGATTTCCGCATCCCGACCGGATGGGACGCCCATCCCCGTCGTCGTTACCAAAAAGCGCGTCAAGAACTTCAACCTACGCGTCACTTCGAGCGGTGAGGTCCACGCCAGCGCACCGCTCGGCGCCACCCGCGAGCGTATCGAAGCGTTTGTGAAGCGCAACAGCGCCTGGATTACCAGCCGACTTGCCCAGCGCGAGCAGCGTCAGGCGACGGCACGAGAGCCGCTCAGCCCCTCGTCCATCATTGCACTTTGGGGCAAGCCCATCACGGTACAGGATGCACTCGATCACAACTTTGCATCACCCGCACCGCGACCCAAACAGGCCACCTTCGCAAGTTTTATGGGTACCGATGAATCGGACGAAGGCCCACAGGCCAAGCGGCACGCAATCCCCGACGGCCTAACGTCCGATGAGCTCCAAGCCCACATCGACCAGCTCTATGCGTCCGAGGTCACATCGGCGCTGCGCGACATCGTGCACGCGTACGAAGTCGCAATGGGCGTCACCGTGGCCCGCATCTCCGTGCGCAGCATGAAAACGCGCTGGGGATCATGCACGCCCAAATCCGGCGCCATTCGCATCGCGCGCGAGCTCGCCGCCTACCCCGTCGAATGCCTCGACATGGTTGTCGCCCACGAGTTCGTCCACTTGCTCGAGCCAAGCCACAATCAGCGTTTTCACGCCCTGCTCGACACGTACTGTCCCAACAATAGAGCTCTGTCGCAGCGGCTCAAGCAGCCACCCCTCAACAAGCTCTAGCGCCGACTAGCGCACGCGCTCGATCTCGACGCCGCAGCTTGCCAGGGGCAGGCCAACAGGAGCCCACGGCTTATCGAGCTTTATGCGCACACCAAGCAGCGAGGGATAACGGCGCAGCAGCATCTGGGCTGTCCCCTCGGCTGCCGCCTCGATGAGCTTAAACGTGTGCTCGCGCAGATAGCCATCGACATCGTGGCACACCGAGCCGTAGTCAATCGAGGCGTCCAGGTTATCGTGCTCCCCCGCCGCGCGAAGGTCGGCATAGAGCACCAGAGAAACGATGAACTTCTGACCCAGCGCGTTCTCCTCGGGATACACGCCATGGTTGGCAAAAACCTCAAGGCCGTCAATGACAATACGATCGGCATGGCGCAGATCGTCATAGCTCACGTGAGGCACCGCCGTTGCGGTGGATATTTCGCCCCTTCCACGGCGGGCGAGCTCGGCGCCTTCGGTCTTGGTTGCATTCTCGGGCAGTTTCTTGTTACTCAACGCGATCGTCTCCTTCGTTTAGAACCCCGACCGCGCAAACTAACTACACGCGAATCGACAGGTTCTTTTTATCATCGCTCCAGTTGCAAGCGTTGCGCGCGGGGCATGCAAAGCAGGTACGCGACGCTTTGTCGGCTGCATAGAGCAGACGCTCAAGCGGTTGGCTGTTCACGCGCAGCTTTCGATGGCCCAGAATGGCCGTCTTAATGGCTGCGGCATCGGCCGGCTCAAACGCCACGTCATCGGGCATGCCGCCGAGAATCGCATCAGCGACGCGTTCGCTTGCAACATCATGGGATATACCCGATTCATACTGTTCATCTTTGCCGATATCGTGAAGAAGTGCCGTGGCGTAGATGACCTCGCGGTCAAATTCGAGCTGTTCCTCGAGATTCTTGATCCACATAATGCGAGCGACATCGAGCAGATGGTCAATACCGTGGCGGCAGAAGATGCGCCCCGATTCCAACTGTACGATGTTACCCAGGTGCCGCCGGAACAGCCCGTTGGCACAAATGTAATCAATGCGAGGCATGGCACCAAAGGGGGCCAGGCCCGAAGCCATAAAGCCGCGACGCGACGTCCCCTCATCGGTCTTCGATGTAAAGTCGTTGACGACTCTCATGGTTAGCGGCCCAGCATCCTAAAGAAACGCTCCTCGAGCGCGGGATCGGTCTCAAAGACGCCGCGGCGAGCAAGCGTCACGGTCTTGGTGCCGGGCTTTTGCACGCCACGCATCGTCATGCACATATGCTCGGCCTCCATCAACACAATCGCTCCCTGGGGAGCGAGATAATCCATGAGGGCATCGGCAACCTGTGCGCACAGTTGCTCCTGCAGCTGAAGACGGCGGGCATAAACCTCAACCGTGCGGGCGAGCTTGGAAAGCCCAGCCACCCGACCGTTAGGGATATAACCAATGGCGGCCTTGCCGTAAAACGGCAGCAGATGATGTTCGCACAGCGAGTAGAACGTGATGTCGCGCTCGATAACCAAATCGTTCGAAGCGACGGCAAAGGTTTTGGACAGGTGCTCCTCGGCACTCTGGTCCATGCCGCCGGCGATCTCACCATACATACGGGCAACGCGCGCCGGGGTCTCCAGCAGGCCCTCACGAGTTGGGTCCTCGCCTATGCCCTCAAGCAACAGCTTAATGGCGGCCTCGACTTTTTCCTGATCGACCATCTGGGCCTCACTTTTCCGATTTCACGTTCGCGCTATGGTACCACGCCCTCCGGCATCGACCACAAGCTACATAGTATGGGTCGAATAGACCGGATCATCACGCCAAAGTTCAACCGCATCACAAAGCGCAACGCCCTCGCGCTCAGCACGGGCGCGCGTGGCGTTCATATCGATCACGCGCTGGTTACTCGAGCCCCTAAAACGCAACGAGATATCGTACAGATCTTGAACAAACGGGCCGTCCACCAACATATCAAGACAGGTAAGGATACGGTCCGTGACCTCGGTATGGTGGCGTCCTCCCGGCATAAGCTCCTCGAGCACATCGCCGGTAAAACACCAAATGGTCTTTCCTGACCCCGCAGGATAAGCGGCACGAACACGCTCGACAAACTCAACGAGTCCCGCCTGATTCTCAGGTTCCATAGGCTCGCCGCCCAAAATCGTCAGACCATCGATAAAGGGATGGTCGAGGCTCTCGATAATCTTGTCCTCGACGGCGCGATCAAAGGGCTCGCCCGCGGCAAAGTCCCACGCGACAGAGTTAAAGCAATTCTTGCACCCACGACGGCACCCACTCACAAACAGAGAAGTACGAACGCCTTCCCCATCAGCAATGTCGAAATATTTAATGTTCGCGTAGTTCATAGGTAACTCTCCCGGGAGGCCGGGACATATCATCCCGTCCTCAAACATTCTCGGCCTTCGGCCTGCGAAACTGCGGGCGGGACGATATGTCCCGGCCTCATGCAAAGGGTAACTCAATGAACGAAGCGAACATCGAGTATAGGGTTCGAGGTCCAATAAAAACTGGGTTGCGGCTCAACCGCCATCGCAAGTAAATCGCAGCTGCAGCTCGAATTATTTCCGCTAAGAACTTCGAGGAGTGAGCAGACCGCGAGCCGCATCTCAGCTACGTCAACTTGGCTGAGCCGAGAGGGCCGCTTGGGCTTTTGCTCGATATGAGTTCCGCACGCAAAGAAGGCCACTTAATGTGGCCTTCGTCTTGCGCAGGACTGTCCGAAATAGCGAGCAAAAGCCCAAGCGGCCCTCTCGGCTCAGCCCCGGAGCGGTATTAGAGATGCAGCACGCGGTCGCGGATCTCCTCGGTTCGGCCCTGGTTCCAGAACTGGGTACCGATGTAGCCGCACGTACGACGGGCGACATTCATCTTCTCCTGGTCGCGGTTGCCGCAGTTGGGGCACTCCCACACCAGCTTACCGTCGTCCTCGACAATCTTGATCTCGCCATCGTAGCCGCACACCTGGCAGTAGTCGCTCTTGGTGTTGAGCTCGGCGTACATGATGTTGTCGTAGATGTACTGCATCACGCGGATGACAGCCTTGAGGTTGTCCTGCATGTTGGGAACCTCGACGTAGGAAATGGCACCGCCCGGCGAAAGCTGCTGGAACATGCCCTCGAACTTGAGCTTGTCGAATGCGTCGATCTCCTCGGACACGTGGACGTGGTAGCTGTTGGTGATGTAGCCCTTGTCCGTCACGCCCGGGATGATGCCAAAACGACGCTGCAGGCACTTGGCGAACTTGTAGGTCGTCGACTCAAGCGGGGTACCGTACAGCGAGAAGTCAATATCGCTTTCGGCCTTCCACTCGGCGCACTTGTCGTTCATGCGCTGCATGACGGCCATGGCAAAGGGCGTGCCCTCCTTCTCGGTGTGGCTGTGGCCCGTCATGTACTTGACGCACTCATACAGGCCGGCATACCCCAGGCTGATGGTGGAATAGCCGCCCACGAGCAGCTTATCGATCGTCTCGCCCTTCTTCAGACGCGCCAGGGCGCCGTACTGCCAAAGAATCGGCGCGGCATCCGAAAGCGTGCCCATCAGGCGCTCATGACGGCACAGCAGGGCACGATGGCACAGCTCAAGGCGCTCATCGAAGATCTTCCAGAACTTGTCCATGTCCTGATGCGAGCTCAGCGCGACATCGGGCAGGTTGATGGTCACAACACCTTGGTTGAAGCGACCATAGTACTTAGGCTTGGTCGGGTCATAGTTCAGCGCGTTGGCGACATTGTTAAAGCCGTTGCCCGAACGGTCGGGCGTCAGGAAACTACGGCAACCCATGCAGGTGTAGCAATCGCCGTTGCCGGCGGTCTCGCCCTTAGACAGCTTGAGCTCGCGCATCTTCTTCTCGGAGATGTAGTCGGGCACCATGCGCTTGGCGGTGCACTTGGCAGCCAGCTGGGTCAGGTAGAAGTACGGGGAGTTCTCGTGAACGTTATCGTCCTCGAGTACATAGATAAGCTTGGGGAATGCCGGGGTAATCCACACACCGGCTTCGTTCTTAACGCCCTCATAGCGCTGACGAAGCGTCTCCTCCACAATCATGGCAAGGTCGTGCTTCTCCTGCGCTGAGCGAGCCTCGTTGAGATACATAAAGACCGTCACAAACGGCGCCTGGCCGTTTGTGGTCATAAGGGTCACGACCTGATACTGAATCGTCTGGACGCCGCGACGGATCTCGTCACGCAGACGGTCCTCAACGACCTCACGGACCTTTTCGGCAGATGCCGAAACACCGAGCTCCTCGAGCTCGCGGGCAACCTCGCCGCGAATCTTTTGACGGCTCACCTCAACAAAGGGGGCGAGATGGGTCAGCGAAATAGACTGGCCGCCGTACTGGGAGGAAGCAACCTGGGCGATAATCTGCGTCGCGATGTTGCAGGCAGTCGAGAAGCTGTGCGGCTTCTCGATCAGCGTGCCCGAGATAACGGTGCCGTTCTGGAGCATGTCCTCCAGGTTCACCAGGTCGCAGTTATGCATGTGCTGGGCAAAGTAGTCAGAATCGTGGAAGTGGATCAGGCCCTCATTGTGGGCATCCACGATCTCCTGGGGCAGCAGCACACGCTGAGTCAGGTCCTTGGAAATCTCGCCGGCCATATAGTCACGCTGGACGGAATTGACGGTCGGGTTCTTGTTAGAGTTCTCCTGCTTGACCTCTTCGTTATTGCACTCGATCAGCGACAAAATCTTGTCGTCGGTCGTGTTCTTCTGGCGCTTCAGGCTCTGAACATAGCGATAGATGATGTAGTGGCGAGCAACCTCGTAGCAGTCGAGACGCATGATCTCGTCCTCGACCAAATCCTGGATCTCCTCGACCGAAACGGTGTGGCCCGCGTTCTCGCATGCCTCGGCGACGTTTTGTGCCGCGTAAACCACCTGGCGGTCGGTTAGACGAGAGCTCTCCTCGACCTCCAAGTTGGCGGCGCGGATGGCATTGACGATCTTATCGATGTCAAAGACAACCTCGGTGCCGCTGCGCTTGATGATCTTCATCCTCTTGCCTCTTTCGCGTCGTAGTCTCATTGCGCTTCAGAGCCAAACGATGCCCGGCAGGGCCTGTCCCTGTCTTGCGGCGCCGTCGCGCAATCTGTGTTCTCGATAAACCATAAGCCTCCATGCGGACATTCCCAGGAGCCGATCAAGCGGTTCAAGGACACGTTCAAAAGAGGCAGTTAAGGTCTTCGTTCTCTGTCCGCCATCTATCATACGACAAAGAGGCATCTATATCCTGTATTCTTTTTTTAGGTCAAACACAACATATAGTGTTTCAGCAGGTCAAAGCAATTGGTCATTTTGCAGACGCATTAAAAATGAGGGGTATTTGACAAGTCGGTAAAACGTTACCAACACGGCTACCTGCATGGCAGTTATAAAACCCCCTTAGTCAAGCCGCTGACAAATCCTACCAAAACCAAGCCGCTCACGCCAAAAGAATCCAAAAGATTATGCTTGACCAACATGTTGCGGTCGTGCCTTGCCGAGCCTCATGCAACCGCGGCACGAATCCTTGAAAGATATGTGTATGCAAACGGAGAAGACGAGAGTTTCCTCGGATGACTACTGAGAAGCATCCCGGAAGATCAAAAACTCGAAATTTGGTGACGTATTTGGCGACCCATTTGGCGACCAAAACAAAACAGCCCAGAGGCGATGCCTCTGAGCTGCGAACATTTGGTGGGCGTTAGAAGATTTGAACTTCTGACCTCTTCCGTGTCAGGGAAGCGCTCTCCCCCTGAGCTAAACGCCCAAATGGAGCGGACAACGGGGCTCGAACCCGCGACCCCAACCTTGGCAAGGTTGTGCTCTACCAACTGAGCCATGTCCGCCTGCGAGGATTTAATATACGGGATGATCCACCCAAATGCAAGAACTTTTTTTGAAAAGTTTTGCGACGCCCTCGCGAACCTCGCGAAGACATCAGCCGCCGCGGAAGGCGCAGGCAAACGCAAGCTCGCCGCAAGAGACCCCTACAACTCAGCGAGCATGATCCAGGCAGAGCTGTCCTGCGCGAGCTTACCGTCTGCAAGCGGTGATGAGGCGAGCAGGACCCTGCCCGCAGGCAGCTCCACGGGCGCTGCACCGAAGTTCGTCACACACGCCCAGCCGTTGTCGCGGCGATAGGCGATGACGCCGCCCTCAGCGCCCTCGGCACCATCCGCAAGGCCGGTGCGCCCGTCAAGATCGAGCCACGCAAGATCGTTGGCGCACCCGCGCAGCTTGCGCCGCAGCCAGAGGGCGTCACGATAGAGCGCAAGCATCGATGTCGGGTCCGCTTCTTCCCTATCGGCAGCGTAATCGGAAAACCATGCAGGCTGCGGCAGATGGGGCGCCGCATCGGCGTCCGCCGGTGAAAACCCAAACGATCCGCCCTGCGCGGGATCGTCCGCCGCCACCCACGGCAGGGGCACACGGCAGCCGTCGCGCCCCTTCTCGCGCTTCGGTCCGTGCGTATTGGTCGCAGTAGGATCTTCGAGTGCGGCCCACGGAATGTCAGCCACCTCAAAAAGGCCGAGCTCCTCACCCTGATACACGTATGCCGAGCCCGGAAGCGCCAGCTCGAGCAAAAGGGCCGCCCGCGCGCGGCGCTCGCCGAGTTCACGTTCCTCGTCATAAGACGACCCGTCGCGTAAGAGCCAGTCGAGCGCAATCTGGTGGTAGCGCGTCGCCTTGATCTGCGGCAGGGCATAGCGCGTCGCCACGCGCGGCACGTCGTGGTTGGAGAGCACCCAGGTCGAGGCGGAATCGGATTCTATAGCTGCCTTCAAGCCCTCCTCGATTGCAGCGTGCATGTCATCATAGGTCCAAGTGGCCTTGGCAAACTCAAAGTTGAATGTCTGGCCAAGCTCGCTGGGATGCGCGTAGAGATACTGGCGCTCGGGCAGCACCCACGCCTCGGCAACGGCGCTGCGTGGCGGATCATAGCGGTCGAACACGCGGCGCCACTCGCGATAGATCTCGTGGACCTCGTTGCGGTCCCACAGCGGATGGGTGCCGTCCTCAACCATGTCATCGCCCTCGGCGAGATGCCACCGGTCGAGGTCATCGCGGTCGAGATCCTTGGCGAGACCGTGCGCCACATCAATGCGAAAGCCATCGACGCCTCGATCGCTCCAAAACGCCAGGACGTCACAAAAGAACGCGTGAACCTCGGGGCACGACCAGTCAAAGTCCGGCTGCTCGGGCGTAAACATGTGCAGATACCACTGACCGTCCGCGACGCGCGTCCAGGCGGGGCCGCCAAAGTTGGCATTCCAATTGGTGGGAGGCAGCTCGCCGTGCTCGCCGCGACCATCGCGGAAGATATAACGGGCGCGCTCGGGCGATCCGGGGCCGGCGGCAAGAGCGGCTTTGAACCAGGGGTGCTGGTTGGACGAATGGTTGGGCACGATGTCGACGATGACCTTGATGTCGCGCGCATGAGCCGCAGCGATCATGTCATCGAAGTCATCAAGCGAGCCGAGACGTGGGTCGACATCGCAGTAGTCCGCCACATCATAGCCGCCATCGACAAGAGGCGAAGGGTAAAACGGGCTCAGCCAGATGGCCTCGATGCCCAGCTGCTCAAGATAGTCCATCTGCTGGGTAATGCCCGCGATATCGCCCAGACCCGAACCAGTCGAATCCTTAAACGAGCGCGGGTAGATCTGATAGATCGCGGCGTCGGACATCCATGAGCGCGACGAGGACTTTTCTGTAGCCATGGGATGAGTCTCCCTTGCAACGAGGTTTTGCGAGATGCCCACGATGATACGCCCAAAGCGGACATTCGCGGCAAACAACGCCACAGACACGCCCCAAAACGCTCGCTCCCCCTCGGGTTCGAGCCCAAGCGACGGGTACGAAAAAGCCCGGCTACCGTAGTAGTCGGGCTGCTGCGTTTGGAGCGGACAACGGGGCGTCTGCGTATTCGCTTCGCGGATCCGCACCGGCTTCGGCCGCCTGCCGGCGTCCTCGCCAGCTCGCTACAAACGCTCCGCGTTTGCTTAACGCTCGCTCCCTCTCGGGTTCGAGCCCAAGCGATGGGTACGAAAAAGCCCGGCTACCGTAGTAGTCGGGCTGCTGCGTTTGGAGCGGACAACGGGGCTCGAACCCGCGACCCCAACCTTGGCAAGGTTGTGCTCTACCAACTGAGCCATGTCCGCATATGTAAAACAAAACGGGCGCCGGAGCGCCCGGATGTTGCCTGGAGGCGAAGCCCGGATTCGAACCGGGGGTAAAGGCTTTGCAGGCCTCTGCCTTACCACTTGGCCACTTCGCCGAAAAAGGACCGCCTAAACGGTCCGGAAATGCAATGGAGCGGACAACGGGGCTCGAACCCGCGACCCCAACCTTGGCAAGGTTGTGCTCTACCAACTGAGCCATGTCCGCTTGCGGGTTATTAATTTACGCGAGTTGTCCAAAAGACGCAAGTACTTTTTTCAAAAAACTTGTCTGCCGCATGTTCTTAGTAGCTAAACGCGCTAAAGCGATTGGCTAGGCACACGATTCCAGCGCTCCGCTAAACAGCTTCACCATCTGCACGCGCGTGCCGGCGCCGTCCGTACGACGAGCAACCTCCACGTTATCGACGAGCATACGCATAAGCTTGATACCACGGCCGCGTTCCTCAGATGCAACCGGCTCGCTCGTTTCATCGATAGAATAGCCGGCACCTCGATCAAGCACCTCAACCACAACGCGATCGCCATAGGCCTGAACCGTCAGGACGCACCCGATACCGCCCGCATGGTCATAGGCATTACCCAGCGCCTCCCCCGACGCCAATGCGACATCGTAGCGCTCGTCACGGCGCAACGGAAGCGATTCAAGGAGTTCGGCGATGCGATGTCGGTAGTACGGAAGGTTCTCGATACCCTGACGGACCTCGACGCTCTTACTCCAGCGAGGCAGCTCCCCCACCGGAATAGCGGGAATAGACTCCCGTGCCGGCCCCGCGACATGAAGGATATCGACAAGACGAGCAATCTCCAAAAAGCGAACAACTTCACCTGATGCATTGACGAGCGAAAGCAAGCCTTCTCGCCTCATGAGCTCACGAGCGCGCGTAAGCAGGAATGCCAAGCCCGTCGAATCGATAAAGCTAACAGCCTGACAGTTGATGACGACGCGGCGCACGCCGCGGCCAATCAAAGCATCCAACCGCCGGCGCAGCGTAGGCACCGTGGCGATGTCGATATCGCCTGGTGGCGTCAAAACCGCTATGTCATTCCACTCATTCATACGACCATGGTTCCCCAAAAAAGCCCACTCGATGCATTCGTTTCCCCAACCGTGCGGATTCAGCCCGCCCAGCGTCGTCTATGAACGACCCCGTAAAAACTCAAGGGACACCAATGCAATGTCATCGTCCAGCGCCGATTCGGTAAATCGGTCAAGCTCGCCCAAGACCTTGCTGCAAATGCCCGACACGCCCTCACCCGAGACAGAGAGCAGAAGGTCGCGAAGGCGCTGCTCGCCAAAGAAAGCACCCGAGCGGTCACGTGCTTCGATTGTTCCGTCGGTGTACATAAATAGCATGTCACCAGGAGCGAACGTAAACACGCCTGTCTCGTACACCATGCTCTCAAAGGCACCGATTACCCCCGATTGGCATCCAAGCAGCTCGACCTCTCCCCCACGGGCCTCGTCGCCACCCAGCGGCATCGACTCTGGCCTGATGACCATGGTCGGAGGATGGCCCGCCGAACAATACGTTGCGCGTCCGGCTTTAAGGTCAATCTTGGCGATAAAGGCCGTCACGAACGTCTCGACCCTCGAAAAGCCCATGAGCATGCTGTTAAGGGAGCGTGCCATGCGGGCCGGTCCAGCGCCCTCCCAGGCATATGCCGTCAGGGCCGTCTTGACGAGCGCGGACATCGATGCAGCCTCAATGCCTTTGCCAGACACATCGCCCAGAATCATGACGGCGCAATCGTCGGGAAGACGGATGAGCGTATAGAAATCGCCGCCGACCAACGCCGAGTTCGTGGCCGACAGGTACACCGAATCGGCGGCGATTCCCGGAACATCCCCCAGTGAATTTCTCATGCCAATCTGGAGGGTCTGAGCGATATGGCGCTCCTCACGCTTTTGAGATTCGCCTTCATAGATCAGTTCAAAGTCATGAGCCAAGTGCACCAAGTAGTCATATTCAAGGTCATCAATCGGCTCTTGGCTACCATCACGAAGCAGCAGCGCACGCGTCGTCGGCCCCTTCGCAACAGAAGCAGGAACAATCGCGTCGTTACTGTGCTTGCCATCGCCCTCAGGGCGTGGGCGCCCCGCCTCGATGCCGGCGTCGACGTAGAGACCCTGGCAAGGCAGGCCATGCGCTCTAAGCCAGCCTCCCATAGGCATCGATTCGTCAACGCGAGTTATACGGACGTGTTTAAGGTCCTCGGCACTCGTGCCGCCCAAAACAGATGCCTCAAAGCCATCAGGGGCAGCCCCCAGACGTGCCGCTGGCGCCGTCGTGGAAAAGAAAAGCTTCTCGGGATCGTCCGGCAAAGCAACGCGACTGCCGCCTTCAAAATCTATGACGTAGGAATCCAGACTGGCGTCATACTCAACAGGGCAAAAATGGCAGTTGAGCATATTGCAGATCTCGGACGACACCGCCTGGGTAGCCGCGGCGGAATCGTCTAGAAAGGTAAACAACTCATCACGCAGCACATTGAGGGAACGACCAAGCTCGGCCGTGCGACGGGAGCGAAGGCTCGATGCCATGCCGACCAGCTGGATAGACAGGTAATCGCAAATGACCTCGAGCACATTAACGTCATAGGCGAGCGGTGCCTGGGGGCGTTTCCAACCAACTTCCAGCACGCCGAGGATCTGCGTACCGTAAAAAACGGGAAGACAGATTTCACTGCGGTACGGAGGCATATCCTGCATGCGCAACAGGTGCTTTGAACGATTATCCAGGTCCATGAACATACCGGAGGCGGCCTTATCGCCCTCAAGGTCCTGTTGGATCGACAAGCGACAGGCGCGCGACTCGCGAAGAACATACGTCGGAATGCCAGCGCCATACGGCAAAAACTCGGGCAGGTAGCTGTCGTACAGCTCCTTGGAAACACCGCGAAGCTTAAAGCCGCCGCTCTCAGAAAAATAGATAGCGGCACCCGAAGCATCGAGCGTTCCTACAAGCTGGTTCAAAACGGTATCAAGCAGGCTGGGTAACTCATCGGAGCCCACAGTGCTCATAATGACCGAGAGCGTCCCAGAGAGACGCTTGTTCGCCACTCTAAGCTCCGATAACGCACGCTTGAGCTGACGGTCGTGAGAATACTGTTCCTCGATACTGTGAAGCGCCACCAGGACACGTGGTGCGCGGCGCCCAAAGATGCGTGGAGGCGTTACGGAGCCCGCACGAACCAAGACGGGAATAAAAGAGCCGTCACTTAGCTTGAGCATCAGTTCGTTCTCGGAGCCATCAGTATCAAATGGCAGACGATGTTCCGTCGCACGTTCAAAAGCGGACGAGTACAGGACGTCTTTAACATCTCCACCGATGACGTCGGCGCGTTCCTCGCACATCAAACCAAGTAAGCGGTTATTCACATGCAGAATGGTTCCGTCGAGCTCGCAGATGATGACAGCATCGCTCGTGATCTCGACTAGTTGGGCAACGTCTGCCCACTCGTTGCGTTCAAGCGTTTCCATCGTGGACCCCACCGTCTATCGGTAACAAAAAAGCCTCCGAAGAGGCTTCTCAAATGCGATGGTGTCGGAGGCGGGACTTGAACCCGCATGACCAAAAAGCGGTCACTAGCACCTCAAGCTAGCGCGTCTGCCAATTCCGCCACTCCGACATGCTATGTTGTTGATCCGCGGTTCGCTTTGTTAGACCCGCGCGTTCAACGAGGAAGATAATAACCTATGATTCGAGAACTGTGCAAGCACTTTTTTCAAAAAAGTTTACGAATTTGTAAATGCGCAGGTAGATCTGTATGTCCGGTTCGGAATGGGGGCAGCTTCCCAGCGCGTCCTCGGGCATGCGGTACATTTTGATCCGCGCTTCGCGCTACAAAATGTACCGCCCCCTGCGGAATGCGCTGGGAAGCTGCCCCCATTCCGAACCTGCGTTAACATGCTCCAGGCAAAGTTCCTAAACATATTCTGGGGCTGATAAGAATTTAGTGGCTCGGCTTTGCCGAGCCCTTGTATAAGGAGGCCGGAGCTAAAGCTCCGGCCTCGCTCAATTTCCTATTAGATTAAGTGAGCGATCGAGGAATCGCACTCCCCTGCCGAGTTGCCGCAGGGCCCGCCCTGGCGTTGCTTTTCAGAACATCCCGCAGGACGCAAGAAACCCCCGCCGCGCGAAGTGCGCAGCGGGGGTTTCTTGCATGTCCGAGGACGTTCTGAAAAGCAACGCCAGGGCGGGCCCGGACAAACAACCGACTACAGGTCGATGTGCGATTCCTTGATCGGGAACGGCTCCGCGAAGTGGCACGCGCAGCAGTGGCCCGGCGCGACTTCCTTAAACTCAGGCAGCTTCTCGGAGCAGATACCCTGCGCGATCGGGCAGCGCGTGTGGAAACGGCAGCCGGTCGGCGGATCCAGCGGCGACGGCGGATCGCCGGCAAGGATGATGCGCTTACGAGTCTTTTGGATATCAGGATCGGGAACCGGCACGGCAGACAGCAGCGACTGCGTGTACGGATGGTGAGGCTCGCTATAGAGCGTCTTCCAGTCCGAAACCTCGACCATCTTACCCAGATACATAACGGCAACGCGATCAGAGATGTGCTGCACGACGGACAAGTCGTGGGCGATAAACAGATATGCGGTACCGAACTTGTCCTGGAGCTCCTTAAGAAGGTTCAGAACCTGGGCCTGAATGGATACGTCAAGTGCAGAGACGGGCTCGTCGCAGATGATCAGCTTGGGCTTCAACGCAAAAGCGCGGGCAATACCGACACGCTGACGCTGGCCGCCCGAGAACTCGTGCGGATAGCGGTTGATGTGCTCGGGGTTCAGACCGACAACGTCGAGAAGCTCGCGGACGCGCTCGATACGCTCTTCCTTGGTACCCACACCATGAATGGTCATGGGCTCGGAAACGATCTCGCCGATGGTCATACGAGGGTTCAGCGATGCATAAGGATCCTGGAAGATAAACTGCATCTCACGACGCATGTCCTTGATCTCATGCTTGCTCATCTCGGCAACATCTTTGCCCTGGAAGAACACCTTACCGGCAGTCGGCTTGGTCAGACGCATGATGGTGCGGCCCGTGGTGGACTTACCGCAACCAGACTCGCCGACCAGGCCAAAGGTCTCGCCCGGATAAATCTCGAACGAAATGTCATTCACAGCAGAGACGACACGCTTGGAAAAACGCTTGGCGAACATGCCGGACTCAGCGGGAAACTCCTTAGAGAGGTGCTCGACCTTCAGCAGCGGAGTACGCTCGTTGGTATCTGCCATTACGCCTCGCCTCCCTTCTTGGAATCCTTACGCGTGCGGGACGTCTCAGGAGCGTTCTTGAGGAACTCGGGGTCACCGGAGTAGTGGCAAGCAGAGTAATGACCAGACTCGGTGACAACGCGCTCGGGGCGCTGCTTGCGGCACTTGTCCGTCGCATAGGGGCAGCGAGGAGAGAAGACGCAGCCCTCAGGCAGGTTCATGAGCGAAGGCGGGTTGCCGTGAATCGGCGTCAGCGGCTTCTTCTCTTCAATGGCCTGCTCCGGGATGGAGCGGATAAGGCCCCAGGTGTAGGGGTGGCGGCTCTCGTAGAAGATTTCCTCAGCAGTACCGAACTCGACGGGACGGCCGGCGTACATAACCATGATCTTATCGGCCATATCGGCGACGACGCCCAGGTCATGGGTAATCATGATGATGGCGTTGCCGTTCTTCTCCTGCATCTCCTGCATGAGCTCGATAATCTGAGCCTGAATGGTAACGTCCAGAGCCGTCGTGGGCTCGTCGGCAATCAGAATATCGGGGTCGCAGGCAAGAGCCATAGCGATCATGACACGCTGACGCATACCGCCGGAGAACTGGTGCGGATACTCGTTGACGCGCTTCTCGGGCTCGGGGATACCAACAAGGTCCAAAAGCTCGGTGGCGCGCTTGAGCGCCTCCTGCTTGGAGTAGCCACGGTGCAGACGAAGGCCCTCGCCCACCTGCTTACCGATCTTATAGACCGGGTTAAGGGAGGTCATAGGATCCTGGAAAATCATCGCGATATCGTTGCCGCGAATGTGTTGCATCTCTTCCTCGGTCATCTCGAGGATGGAACGACCGCGATAGCGAACGTCACCGTCCTCAATCTTTCCCGGAGGCATCGAGATAAGGCCCATGATGGTCATGGCGGTCACGGACTTACCAGAGCCGGACTCACCGACGACACCCAGGGTCTCACCGCGATCGAGCGTGTACGACACACCATCGACGGCGCGAACGACGCCATCCTCGGTGTGGAAATACATCTTAAGGTCATCGACCTCGAGCAGATGCTGGCCCTCGGGAACCGGCTGGTCCTTCAGGTCCACATAGTTCTTGTTCTTCTTCATCCTTATGCGTCCTTCATCTTGACGTCGAGGGCGTCGCGCAGACCGTCACCCAGCAGGGTGAAGGCGAGCACCGTCGAGAGAATTGCCAGACCGGGCATGATCATCATCCAGGGAGCAGTCAGAAGATACTGCTGGCCGTCCTGAATCATGGAGCCCCACGAAGGCGTGGGCGGGATAACGCCCATGCCGAGGAAGGACAGAGCGGACTCGGTCAGAATAGCGCCACCAATGTTCATGGTCGCATAGACCACGATAGAAGCAACGGAGTTCGGGAAGATATGGCGCATAACGATACGCGCATCGGATGCACCCATAGCGCGAGCGGCGTCAACATAGTCGTTCTCTTTGACCGTCAGGATCGCGGATCGGAAGACGCGCGCAATCGAAGGCCAGCCGAGAATGCCGATGGCGATAAAGACATTCTGAAGACCACGACCGATAACGGCAATCATGGCAACAACGAACAGCACGTACGGGAACGCCAGGAAGATGTCCGCACAGCGCATGATGATCGTATCCCAGATGCCGCCATAGAAACCGGCCAGGGCGCCCATGACCAGACCGATCACCGTGGAGATGGCGGTGGCCATAATACCGACGGAAAGCGAAACGCGCGCGCCGTAGATAACACGGACGAGAATGTCACGACCAAGAGAGTCGGTGCCAAACGGGTGCTCGGCACACGGAGCCAGCAGCGACGTCTGGGCCATGGTGGTCGAGTCAGAAGCCGTAGGAGAGCCGAGCCAGGGCTTAGCCCACAGATCGGCGGTCAGGGCGACCACAACAACGATGATGATCCAGCAGACACCGATAACGGCGAGCTTGTTCTTACGAAGACGCTTAAAAGCGTCGCCCCACAGCGTGCGGGACTTGGCGGGAGCAGATGCGGCCTTGGTGGCGGTAGCCTGCTCCTGAGACTGAGAATCAGTTTCCTGCATGAGACGTACCTCCCTTAGGCCTTATCCGACGGACCGCCAAGGCGGATGCGCGGGTCGAGGAATGCATAGCTAATGTCGACGAGCAGGTTGATCACCATAACGACGACAACAATGAGCGTAACGCCGCCCATAACGATGGGCCAGTCGCGCATGCTAATGGCGCGGTAGACCTCGAAGCCGATGCCGGGCCAGTTAAAGACCGTCTCGGTCAGGATGGCGCCCGAAAGCATGCCGCCGAAGTCGACACCAATATAGGTAACGACGGGGATGAGTGCATTCTTAAGCGCATGCTTGATAATGATCGCGCGATTGGAGAGACCCTTGGCCTTTGCCGTACGGATGTAATCCTGGTTCATGACGTCAAGCAGCTGCGAGCGCATAATGCGGGCGGCATAAGCGGTCGAAACCGAAGCCAGCGTAATGGTCGGAAGCACATAGTGCATCCAATCCTGATACTGAGAGCTGGAACCGCCGGCACCCGAGATCGGCATGGAGAATGCACCGCCCGTGGCGTCCTTGAGAATGACGCCAAAGAACAGCTGCAGCAACATACCGAGCCAGAAGGCCGGGACGGCAACGAGAATCGACGTGGTGAGCGTTACCAATATATCCCAGAAGGAATAACGCTTAACCGCCGAAATGATACCCGCACCGATACCCATGATTGCCTCGAGCACGATGGCGCACGCGGCAAGTTTGACCGTATACGGATACTTCTGGGCAAAGATTTCCGTAACCGGCAGCTTGCGCTGGTACGAATTGCCCAGATCGCCATGAAGCAGGCCGTTCATGTAATACAAGTAACGGTCCACGAGCGACGTTTGAACGGGGTCGCCGTTCTCGTCAAGGATCGCGTTGCCGTCCTCGTCCGTCTGGACCAGGTGATAGCGAACGCGAAGCTGAAGCTCCACCTCGGGGGACAGAGCCTTGTCTCCACCGATCAGCTTGATCGGATCTCCCGGCACGATATTCTGGAGGGCGAACAGAATCAGCGTAACGCCCAAAAACACCGGGATGAACTGAAGCACACGTTTAACGATGTACTTACCCATACCACTCCCCTATCTAGGGATTAACCTAAATGGGATGCCGATCGCCAGACCGGCATCCCAAAATTACCATCAGCCAGTTTACCCCAGGTTAGGGAGAACTGTATGTTTCCCATGAGGTCTACGTAAATACTTGACCCTCACGGAAGCTGCAAAACCCTTAGGCGAGCTCGGCGGTACCCAGATCGGCGTGCTTCTGCGGATCAACATAGAGATGCTTGACGCGGTCAGAGCCAGCGATGGTGTGCGTGTAGAACATCACCGGGATAACCGGGCAGTCAGCAGCGACCATGGCGTCGGCCTCCCGCATCTTGGCGATGCGCTCCTCGTCATCAACCGTGGTGCGGGCCTCGTCGACCTTGGCATCGAACTCGGGGTTGCTGTAACCGGAGCGGTTGTCGCCACCGAGGGAGTCGGAGTGGAACAGCGGGTACAGGAAGTTGTCCATGATCGGGTAATCGGCGATCCAGCCCAGACGGCCGAACTGATAGTTGAAGTTCTGATACTGCTCGAGCAGGGCAGACCACTCAGGGGTATCGGAGACAGCGGTAACGCCAACCTTGGCGAGGTCGCCGATGATGGACTCCATGATCTCCTTGTGACCACCGTCCTGGTTGTAGGAAAGGGTCACGCTAATGCCACGATCGCCGTTAGCGCCAGCGGGAGCGACCTTGTCGAGGTACTCGTTAGCCTTGTCGACGTCATAGGCGCAGAACTCCCATGCGCCCTCCTTGTAGCCGGCGATTCCCGGAGGAACAATACCGTCGGCGGGGGTACGGGTACCCTTGAAGATGGTCTTGCAGATGGCCTCACGGTTGATGGCCAGGGAG
Organism: Collinsella sp. AM20-15AC; assembly: GCF_003471405.1. NCBI lineage: Bacteria > Bacillati > Actinomycetota > Coriobacteriia > Coriobacteriales > Coriobacteriaceae > Collinsella > Collinsella sp. AM20-15AC. The sequence continues at coordinate 41,555 of NZ_QRJA01000006.1, read as the reverse complement.
ATGCCCTTGCGCAGGTCAGCGTTATTGAACGGCTCGGCCGTGGTGTTGCAGGTCAGATAGTACGTGGAAGGCTCGGCACCGAGCAGCATATGCTCGCCGTCACCCATGGTGTAGCCGTCCTTGGACTCGCCACGGTCCTTCTTGGCGGCGTCGATCTGAGCAACGGGAACGTCGCAGACATCGAGGTTACCGGCCTGGAACTCCTTGTAAGCGGTCTCCATGTCCTTGATGACCTGGAAGTGGATGCCATCGATCTTGGCCTTGTCGCCATAGTAATCGTCAAACTTCTTGAGGTTGATCTCCTGGCCATCCTCCCACTTACCGTCCATCATGAACGGGCCGTTACCGACCGGGGCAAGGTAGAAGCTCTTGACATCGGACTCGGCGCACTCGGGAACCGGGGACAGAGCCGGGTGAGAGGCGACGAAGGGGAAGTCGGCGTAAGCGGAAGACAGCTTGACGACGAGGGTCTCATCGTCGGGGCAAGTAACACCGCTGAGCTCGGTAGCGTTGCCGGCAAGCAGATCGTCATAGCCCTCAACCATGGAAAGGTGATAGGAGACCTCGGAAGGACCATACTCGGTGGCGATGGCCGACTTGGTGTTGACTAGACGCTCCCAACCGAGCTTGAAGGACTTGGAGGTAACGTCGTCACCGTTGTGGAACTTAGCCTTCTTGATCTTGAAGGTGAACTCGGTGGCGTCGTCGTTAGCCTCAAAGGACTCGCAAGCCAGCGGAACGATCTCGCCCTTCTCGGGGTCGTACTCCGTCAGAGCGTCGAAGAGCTGGTACTCGACCTGAGTGCCCTGATCCTCCTGGACGTTGTAGGGGTCGATGCAGACCGGGTTGTTGATGTAGAAGTTCAGCGTCGAACCGGAGTCAGATCCGGAAGCGTCGCCGCCCTTCTTGCCGCATGCGGCAAGAAAAGCCATGGAGCTCGCAGCGAGGGTGCCGCCAACAAAGGCGCGACGACCCATAACGGGCTGGTGGAACATAGAATCAGCCATGCCATCCTCCTTATGAGATAGGACAAAGTGAATTCGGCCGGGCAACGTCGAGACAGCCCGATCGAACCATTCAAACGCGGTCCGCCGTTATGGCTGGTTATGCAGTGCGGACCAACGTTTCGCAATACAGTAGCGCATTTTATGCACAATATGGCGCTAATTCCGGTTAACGGTCGAGAATTTCTTTAGTTAGGCGAAGTATGTGGGGATATTTTGACTCTATTACAAGTCTGTAAACAAAAAGGGCCCCGCACATGCGGGACCCTTTACAAACGTATATACGCCGATGCTTAGTAGCCGACGATGCCCTGCGGGAAGAAGAACATGCACAGAACGACACACACAGCAAAAACGACGGCCATAATTACCGTCAGGCGATCGAGGTTCTGCTCCATGACGCCCGTGGCAGAGCTGGAGTTATACAGCGAGCTAGCGATCATATCCGAAACGCCGGTACCCTTACCGGAGTGCATCAGGACGAGAATCGTCAGCGCCACGGCAGAGATAGCCCAAACGACAAACAGAAGAATCTGGAACGGACCCATAGATAAGCTCCTTAATAGAACAATTCAAACTCCAGTACTGTACCACAACCCCCAACACTCCCCCGTCTGCCATTTGGGGACGGGGTAGAAATGGCAGAAATACCAAAAAGGGGGTTGCCCGAATTTGGGCAACCCCCTCGCATGAAAACGCTTGGAGTTTTCACTTAGGCCTCGGTGGCGAGCACGCGGCCCGTCATCTCGGCGGAAGGCTCAATACCAGCCATGGTGAGCATGGTCGGAGCGATATCGGAGAGACGGCCGTCCTCGATACCGGTGAGCTGTGCCTTCTCATTAACGATGATGAACGGCACGCGGTTGGTGGTATGGGCCGTAAACGGATGCTTGGAACCGTCGGAAGCAACGTCAAACATGTGATCGGCGTTGCCATGGTCGGCGGTAATCAGCGCAAAGCCGCCCTTAGCGAGAATCGCCGGGACAACCTTGGACAGGGCATCGTCAACAGCCTCGACGGCCTTAACGGCGGCGTCGAACACGCCGGTGTGACCAACCATGTCGCAGTTCGCGAAGTTCACGATGTAGAAATCAGCGCGATCCTCGTTAATAGCGGCGACGAGCTTCTCGGTAACCTCGGGAGCACTCATCTCGGGCTGCAGATCGTAGGTAGCAACCTTGGGGGAAGCGACGAGCACGCGCTCCTCGCCCTCCTTGGGCTCCTCGATGCCGCCGTTGAGGAAGAACGTCACATGGGCGTACTTCTCGGTCTCGGCGGTGTGCAGCTGCTTCAGGCCATTGGCGGCGATAACGTCGGCCAGAACGTTCTCGGGGAACGTCTTGGGGAAGGCGACCTCGACGTCAAACGTCGGATCGTACTCGGTCATCGTCACAAAGTGCGAAAGCTTAATCTGCTCGCGCTCAAAGCCGTCGAACTCCTTGTCCGTGAACACGCGAGTCATCTGACGAGCGCGGTCGGGACGGAAGTTGAAGAAGATGGCCGCGTCGCCCTCGTGAATGCCCTCGTTGTGGGCAGCGAAGGGCTCGACGAACTCGTCGCCGCGCGGATCCTTCTCGTAGTAGGCCTTGATACCGGCAACGGGGTCGGTATCGGCATCGGACGCGTTGACCATGACGTCGTAGGCACGCTGGATGCGCTCCCAGCGGTTGTCGCGGTCCATGGCCCAATAGCGGCCCGAAACGGTGGCAACGCGAGCGTCGCAACCGGTCTCCTCGGAGATCTTAGCCAGGAAAGCGCAGAACTCGCTCATGTAGCCGGCACCGGACTGCGGGTCGACGTCGCGGCCATCCATGAAGGCGTGGACGCGAACGGTCTTGACGCCATGCTGGGCAGCCATCTTGACCAGAGCCTCGACGTGGTTCATGTGAGAATGAACACCGCCAGGGCTCATAAGGCCCATGAGGTGCAGGGTCTTGCCTTCGGCCTTGACGTCGTCCATAGCCTTGACGAAGACCTCGTTCTTGGCGATGGAGCCGTCCTTGATGGCGTTGTTGATGCGCGAAAGCTCCTGGAACACGATGCGGCCGGCACCGATGTTGAGGTGACCCACCTCGGAGTTGCCCATCTGGCCGTCGGGAAGGCCCACGTCCTCGCCCGAAGCACCGAGCGTGGTGTGAGGATACTTCTCGTACAGGCTATCAAGGAAGGGCGTCTTGGCAGCGGCGACGGCGTTCTCGCCATCAGCCGGAGCAAGGCCGCAGCCATCCATGATGATCAGGAGTGCAGGAAGATGACGCTGTGCCATATGTCCTACTCGCCTGCCTTGACGACCATAGAGGCGAAGTCGGCAGCCTTGAGCGAAGCGCCGCCCACGAGGGCGCCGTCAACGTCGGGCTTGGCGACGAGCTCGGCAATGTTGCCGGGCTTAGCGGAACCACCGTACAGGACGCGGATACCGTCGGCGAGCTCCTCGCCAAACATCTCCTTGAGGGTCTCACGGATAGCGCCGCAGACCTCCTGGGCGTCCTCAGCGGTAGCGGTCTTTCCGGTGCCGATGGCCCAGATGGGCTCGTAGGCGACGACGACCTGCTTGGGGCAGGTGATCTCAAGACCAGCAAGGCCAGCCTTGACCTGGTTCACGACGTGCTCGACATAGGTGCCAGCCTCGCGGACCTCGAGGGACTCGCCGCAGCAGAAGACGGGAACAAGACCGGCGGCAACGAGGGCCTTGGCCTTCTTGTTCTGGTCCTCGTCGGTCTCGTGGAAATAGTCGCGACGCTCGGAGTGGCCGATGATGCAGTAGGTGCAGCCAGCGGACTTGAGCATGTCGCAAGAGGACTCACCGGTGAAGGCACCCTTGGCCTCCCAGTACACGTTCTGTGCACCGAGGGCGATGGGGGCAGCCTGAATGCGGTCATGAACCGTGGTGATGTCAATGGTCGGAGGGCAGACGAGCACCTCGACGCCAGCCGGAACCTCGGGCAGAGCCTGAGCCAGCTCGTCGGCGAGCTTGGCGGCCTCGGCGACGTCGTTGTTCATCTTCCAGTTACCAGCGATGAGAAGGGTGCGATTAGGCATCGAGAAGCGCCTCCACTCCGGGCAGGGCCTTACCCTCGACGAGCTCCATGGAAGCGCCACCACCGGTGGAGATCCAGCTCATCTTGTCGGCCAGGTTGAACTTGTTGACAGCTGCGACAGAGTCGCCACCGCCGATGATCGAGGTGCAGTCGGCCTCGGCAACAGCCTCGGCGATAGCCTGGGTGCCGTGAGCGAAGTTATCGAACTCGAAGACGCCCATGGGGCCGTTCCAGAACACGGTCTTGGCGCCCTTGACAGCCTCGGCGTAGAGCTCCTCGGTCTTGGGGCCGATGTCCATGCCCTCACGATCGTCGGGGATAGCGTCGGAAGCGACAACCTCGGGGACAGCGTCCTCGCCAAAGTGATCGGCAACGCGGTTGTCGATGGGGAGCAGGATCTTGACGCCCTTCTCCTCGGCCTTCTTGAGCATCTCGCCGGCGCGCTCGACCCAGTCCTCTTCCTTGAGGGACTGACCGACGGTCAGGCCCTGAGCCAGGAAGAAGGTGTAGGCCATGCCGCCACCGATGATCAGGGTGTCAGCGGAGTCGATGAGGTGATCGAGAACGCCGATCTTGGAGGAAACCTTGGAACCGCCGACGATAGCGACGAAGGGGCGCTCGGGCTCGGCGAAGATGCCGGTCAGCGTGTCGACCTCCTTCTCGAGCAGGAAGCCGGCGACGGCAGGCAGGTAAGCGGCGGGGCCCACGACGGAACCCTGGGCGCGGTGAGCGGTGCCGAAAGCATCGAGAACGAAGACGTCACCATAGGAAGCGAGCTTCTTGGCGATCTCGGGATCGTTCTTCTTCTCACGCTTGTCGAAACGGACGTTCTCGAGAACGAGGACCTTGCCCGGCTCGACGGAGGCAACAGCCTCGGCGGCCTTCTCGCCGTAGGTGTCGGCGACAAAGGCAACATCGAGACCAGAGAGCTCAGCGAGCTTCTTGGCGACAGGCTCAAGGGAGAGCTCGGGCTGGAAGCCGGTGCCATCGGGACGGCCGAGGTGGCTCATGAGGATGACGCGAGCGTTGTGCTCAACGAGGTAGTTGATGGTGGGCAGGGCAGCCTTGATGCGGGTGGTGTCGCCAACGACGCCATCCTTGATAGGCACGTTGAAGTCAACGCGGACGAGAACGCGCTTGCCGTCGACATCGATGTCGCGGACGGTCTTCTTGGTAAAGGCCATGTTTGCTTCTACCTTTCGTACGTGTCTGCCTCCCATTACGGCAGACGATTTCCTATAAAAAGGGCGCGACCCTAGGGTGTAAGCCCTATGAGGCCGCGCCCTTCTTTAGACGCTCAACGAGCTATTCGCTAAAAGCTAAATTAAGCAACGAACTTCTCGAAGTACTTGATGGTGCGGACCATCTGAGAGGTGTAGGAGTTCTCGTTGTCGTACCAAGAGGTGACCTGAACGAGGGTCTGGCCGTTGCCGAGGTCAGAGCACATGGTCTGAGTGGCGTCGAAGATGGAGCCGTGGGTCTCGCCGATGATGTCGGTGGAGACGATGTCGTCCTCGTTGTAACCGAAGGTCTCGGAGATGGTGGAAGCGTAGGCCTTCATAGCGGCGTTGACCTCGTCGACGGTGACCTTCTTGTCAACGACAGCGTAGAGGTTGGTGATGGAGCCGGTCGGCGTCGGGACGCGCTGGGCGGCACCGATGAGCTTACCGTTGAGCTCGGGGAGAACCAGGCCGATAGCCTTGGCAGCACCGGTGGTGTTGGGGACGATGTTGACGGCGCAGGCGCGGCTACGACGCTTGTTGCCCTTGCGCTGCGGGCCGTCGAGCGGCATCTGGTCGCCGGTCCAGGCGTGAATGGTGGTCATGATGCCGGACACGATGGGAGCGAAGTCGTTCAGACCCTTGGCCATCGGGGCGAGGCAGTTGGTGGTGCAGGAAGCAGCAGAGATGATGTTGTCCTCAGCGGTCAGCGTCTCGTGGTTGACGTTGTACACGATGGTGGGCAGATCGCTGCCGGCCGGAGCGGAGATGACGACCTTCTTGGCGCCAGCGTTGATGTGGGCCTGAGCCTTAGCCTTGCTGGTGTAGAAGCCGGTGCACTCGAGAACGACGTCGACGTCGAGGTCGCCCCAAGGCAGGTTGTTGGCGTCGGCCTCCTTGTAGATCTTGATCTCCTTGCCGTCAACGGTGATGGAATCCTCGCCAGCAACGACCTCGTGATCGCGAGCGTAGTTGCCCTGCGTGGAGTCGTACTTCAGCAGGTAAGCGAGCATATCGGGAGAGGTGAGGTCGTTGATAGCGACGATCTCGGAGCCCTCATGACCGAACATCTGACGGAAAGCCAGACGACCGATGCGACCGAAGCCGTTAATAGCAACCTTTACTGCCATTGTGTCTCCTTTCGTAAGGCCCCCGCAAGCTACAGCGCCTGCCGTTGAGGCCCACAAACTAACCACTCGCCTAATATACCTTTTTTTGGACTTGAATTTCACGAGAATGCTCGAAATTGAAAATCAAATTTACGTTAAAACGTTTTAAAGAATAAAACAGCAGTTAAATCCGTATATACGCCGATACTTTAAACTACCTGTTTGCTTCAATGAGCTTTTCAAGCCTCAAAACTCGATGGTAGAGGGCCGACTTTGACAAGGGAGGGTCAGCCATCTCCCCCAAATCACGCAGCGACAGATCGGGATAGCGCTCGCGCAGGTCGCAAAAGACCGCCAAGGCATCCGGAAGCGCATCGCGAAGGCCACGCTGCTCGAGCTCATCGATAAGCGCAAGCTGATGCTGGGCGGCACCCGCACTTCTGGTCTGGTTGGCGAGCTCGGCATTCACGCGACGGTTCACATCGTTCTTAACCAACTTGACCGCGCGCGCCTCCTCAATCTCGGCAACGCTGCGCTTGGCACCAATCAGCTTTAAAAGATGTTCGATCTCCTCGGCGCTCTTAATGTAGACAGCAAAGGACCCGCGCCGCGCGTTAACGCGCGCATGGACCCCAATCTGCTCCAATAGATCGCAAAGTCCCCGGGCATACTGCTCGCCCTGCACCGCGATCTCCAAATGAAAGTCGCCGCGGGGATCGGCCACGAAACCGCCCGCAATGAGCGCGCCGCGGATGTAGGCAAGCCTGCAGCAGGGACGGGCAACGATGTGCCGGGGAACACCGGCGACGAGCCCTCCCCTGCGGTCGAGAATGCCCAGCAGCACCAGAGCCTTGTCCAGGTCAGGTTGATCGGGCAGGGTAATGAGATAGTTACGGACCTTATGCAAGACCGATTTGCGGACGGTGAATTCCGTTTTGAGCTTAAGGATGCGATGCGTCAGCGTGATCATCGTGCGCGCGACGGCGCCCGTCTCGGTCGCCACCGTCAAACGATACCGCCCGGAGCCGGCCAGCGAAAGTGTACCGCTCACACGCGTCAGGGCGGCAAGCGTCGACAAATCGCAGTATTCACATTCGGGTTCGCAGCGCGCGAGCTCGTCACGCACCTCGGCGGTAAACGACATGCAGGCCTATGCTTTCGTGTTCGCGCGTGACAGGTCGCGATGGGAAATGCTCACGTGATACTGGGCACCTTCCAAATAACGTGCCGTGGCCTCGGCGATGGCAACGCTGCGGTGTTGACCGCCCGTGCAACCGATGGCAATAGAAAGTTGCGGCTTGCCCTCCGCGATATAGCCGGGCATGACCGTATCGAGCAGCTGCGTCCAGGCCTTCCAGAACTCCTGGGTCTTGGGATGGTCTAAGACAAAATCGGAGACCTTCTTATCGAGGCCGGTCATCGTGCGCATCTCGGGATCGTAGAACGGATTAGGCAGGAAGCGGACGTCGATCATAATGTCCGCCTCGACGGGCATGCCGTGCTTAAAGCCAAACGAGAACACGTGAACGTCCATGAGCTGCTGGTCGGACAGCTCGGAAAATGCCATACGTAGCTTGTTGCGCAGCGCAGAGGTGCGCAGACGGCTCGTGTCGATAATCATATCGGCTCGGTCGCGCACACCCTGCAGCTGAAGGCGCTCGCGCTGAATGGCATCGGCCGTAGTCTCCCCCGGCTTGGCAATGGGATGACGGCGGCGATTTTCGCTATAACGACGGATCAGCACCTCGTCAGAAGCCTCCAGGAACACGATGTCGCAGCTCATCTCGCGCTCTTCGAGCGCGGCGACCGCATCGAGCAACTCGTCAAACAGTCCCTGGCTACGCAAATCGCAGGTAACGGCGAGATGCCTGCCCACGCCCGTATTGATGCCGACGAGCTCGGCAAGCTGGGCGATGAGACGCGGAGGCAGGTTATCGATGCAAAAATAGCCCATGTCCTCGAACACGTGCATGGCCTGTGTGCGGCCCGATCCGGACATTCCGGTGATGATGACGATATCGGGGATGCGCTCCGAGCGCTCCGCCGCATCCATGGCATCTCCCTTTTGCATGTGCTGCCTCCCGAAAACAAGCGCGGGACCCAGCAACCCGGATCCCGCGCGGTCAATTGCCTATATTGAGTATACCGCCCCGAGCGGATACGAGGTCTGTCTTACGCCTCAAGCGCAGCCTTGAACCAACTTGTAATACTCGTGGGGTGCGTGATGGCGGTGCCGACGACAACGGCCCAGGCGCCAGCATCGATCGCGGCGCGAGCCTCCTCGGGCGTATGCACGCGACCCTCACAAATGATGGGAAGGCCGGGGAATTCCTCAGTCGCCTGACGCAGGAGCGGCAGGTCGGGGCCATCGGCCATGGTGCAGTCGATGGCGGCGACGCCGTGAGAAAGCGTGGTGGATACCAGGTCAAAGCCCATATCAACAGCACGGCGAATATCCTCGATGGTGGCACAATCCGCCATCAGGAGCACACCCTCCTCGTGCAGCGGACGGAAGGTATCCTCGACCGTCTTGCCATCGGGGCGCGGACGATCGGTGGCGTCGATCGCCACGATATCGGCACCGGCAGCGACGCAGGCGCGAGCGTGACGCAGCGTCGGCGTGATGTAAACGCCCTCGTGCCCATCCTTCCACAGGCCGATGACGGGAACCTCACAGCGACCCTTAATGGCGGCAATGTCGGCAAGGCCCTGGCAGCGAATGGCGGCAGCGCCGCCGAGTTCGCAAGCGCGAGATATTTGAGCCATGGTCTCGGGCGTACGGAGCGGCTCGCCCATATACGCCTGAACGCTCACGACGAGCTTGCCCTTCAGGGATTGAATCAATGGATCGACGGTCATAAGGCTGCAACCTTTCTCAGAACAGCCTCCCGAGGCGTGTTGTCTCGGGAGGCTCCTACAGCAGATACGTTTACTTTAACGAGGCAAGAAGATGCTCAGCGGCACCGATGAGCGGAGCATCGCCCTCCAGAGAACCGATGAGGATCGGTGTGTTCTGAAGCGGATCGAGCGCCTGGCTGGCATAGCCCTCGTGCACCGAATCCTTCCACGTCTGCGAACGCCAATCGGGACCTTGGTGAATCACGCCGCCCGAAAGCACGATGACCTCTGGATCCAGAATGTTGGCAAGCGAGCCCAAGCTGGCGCCCAGCGCAAAGCCGGCGTCATGGATGACCTCGGTCGCCTTTGCGTCGCCCGCGCGGCACAGGTCGTTCACATCGCGACCGACCGAAGGACGGCTGGGGTCGACGCGGCCAAAGCGCTCATCGTACATACGACCAATGGAAGTGCCCGAAGCAACAGACTCAAGATGGCCGGAACGCCCGCAGGCGCAGGGAATGCCGGCGGCAGCCGAGCACTCGATGTGGCCCATATGACCGGCAGCACCATGGAAGCCCTGCATCACGCGGCCGTTCTCGACATATGCGCCGCCGATGCCCGTACCGATTCCCAGGCACAAGACGGAGAACTTGCCCTTGCCGACGCCCCAGTGGGCCTCGCCCAGAGCATGAGCCTGCACGTCGCCCACAACGGCAACGGGAAGACCAAGGTCCTCGCGCAGACGCGGCCCCAACTGAACGCCAGACCAGCCGGGCATAATCTCGTTGGCATACGCGATGGCGCCCGTCTTGGGGTCGACGACGCCTGCGGCGCCAATGCCGACACCAAGAACCTCGACATCGGGGTTCGCTTCGATGGCGGCCTTAATAGACGCCTCGATGCGCTGGAAAACTGCCTCGCCGCCTTCTTGGGCCTCGGTGGGAACCTCGGCTTCAAAGACCGGATGGGGCACGCTGCCATCAGCCGGGTACTCCATGATGGCAGTCGCAATTTTAGTTCCGCCGATATCGACAGAGCAGACGTACTTGTTCTCCATGTCGCTCTCCTTCGGAGATAAAAACAACTACAGGAAATGCGCCGTCAGGCTAGCCGTCACAGCGCAGTAAAGGTTTTCCAGGTGTCTGAGATCGCCGAGAAACCGTGTGGCCATTGACCTAATGGGTCATGGCCACACGGTTGAACGGCGAGGTCGGGTGCCTGGGGAAGCTTTACAGGAGACCGTTGTCCTGGAGGACCTTCCTAATCGCCTCGACGTTCTCGCCGGTCATGGCCTTCACCGGGCGCGGCATGGTCGGGCTGTCGAAGATACCCATGAGGTTCATAGCGGTCTTGAAGGCGCCGACGCCACCGGCATAGCCCTGGACGCCCGAGGTGACGTCCCAGATGTGCGAAATCTCATTGAGGCGATCCTGCTCGGCCTTGACGGTAGCCCAGTCGCCGGCCTGAGCGGCCTTCCACTGGCGCACGTAGCCCTCGGGCTCAACGTTGGCAAGGCCCGGGACAGAGCCGTCGGCGCCACCGAGGTAAGCGCCGTCGACAACGACCTCGTGACCGGTGAGGATGCTCATCGAATGGCCATTCTTCTCGTTCTCCTGAACGAGGTAGCGGAACGAGATGTCATCACCCGAGGAATCCTTGACGCCAGCAAGGACGCCCTCGGCGCCGAGCTTGGCAAGGAGCTTCCAGGGGAGCTTGGTGTGAACGCACACGGGAATGTCATAGGCAAAGATGGGCAGATCGAGCTCCTCGTGCAGAATGCGGAAGTGCTCCTCGACCTCGGTCATGCCCTGCAGGGCATAGAACGGGCAGGTGGCGACGAGGGCATCGGCACCCAGCTCCTGAGCGACCTTACCGTGCTCAATCATGCGCTCGGTCTCGGTATCGATGATGCCGACCAGAACAGGCACGCGGTGATCGACGATGCGCACGGCCTCGGCGATAATCTGGCGACGGCGCTCGTCGGTGGAGAAGACGACCTCGCCCGAGGATCCCAGGAAGAACAGGCCATCGACGCCGGCATCGATCATGCGGTTGATGCTGCGCTCAAAGGAGACAACATCGAGCTGGTGATCTTCGGTATCGGGAACAACGACGGGAGGGATAACGCCGGTGAATTTCTGAGTTGCCACAAGAATCTCCTTAGTTGTCTGGCGGGCGGCCCTATGCCACCCACTCTTGTTGGCAGTGTCCAGGCCGTCTAGGCCAAAGAACACGGGTAGAACGTTTGGTTAAAAAAGTCGATGACTTCGTTTTCGAACGCATTGATGCGCTCATGAGCGTATTTGGCATAGATGATATGCCTCCGGTCACACTCAAGACCGTTGAATACGGCAAACTGGCCCTTGGGATCGCTCACGGCATCCATGAGCGATGTGCCCATGAGCACCGATCCACGCACCCGAGACGACAACGCCTCGAGGCCACCGGGAATTGGATTGGCAACCGCCGTGCAGGCGAGGCCCCGCTCGTCCAGAGCAGAAACCGCCAGCGCGACTCCGCCGCCAAGGCCCTCGCCCCATGCAAAGATGCGGTCGGGGTCCACGCCATCAAGATTGCGCGCCACCTTCGCCATCGCGCAACCCCAACGGACGCGCTTGACAAAAGCAGGAGAGGCAATCCCCTGCTGCAGCTCGGTGGATCCAATCGCCTCATCGTCCAGCGCTAAAACGGCATATCCCATGGCGGCAAACCTCGTCATGTGATGCCATCCCCGCACGGGTCGGTCGATGTCGTGAAACATCAGACATAGCGGCACAAGCTCGGATGCTCGGGCGCGACCGGCAGGCTCGATCAAACGCGCGTGGACCACATCGCCACTAAGCTCAAAGGAAACCTCGGAGTAGCGGGCATACGGATTGGCGAAATCGATCGCCGTAATACTCGGCCCGCAAACCTCAAGGTCCGAAGCGGCTATCTCTAATTCGGAAACATCCGCAGAAGCATCACCGCGCCAATCCCGGAAATCAGCGAGCCTTGACGAGACCGTTCCGGGAATCCCCACAAGGTCGGAGACAATCAGCTCATTGACATTGCTCTCGCACTTAGACATGAGCCTCCCCTCCCTTGCAGAAAAACGGAATGATCAGATCGTCAAAATCCTGAATCTCCTCGTGGCCAAAGCCTTCAAAGAACTCATGACGCTTTTCACAGGTCAGGTTGTTATAGACCGCAAACTGCGTCGCTGGCGGACAGACGGTATCGGCTGTGCCGGTGCCAAACAGCACGGGGCATTTGACCATAGGGGCAAAGTTCTTGGAATCGAAGTACGCCAGCTTGGCATAGGCTTCGTCGATACGAGTCGAGTCCTCGTCAAACCAGCGAGACCAATAGCGCAGGCCCTCGTAGGCAATGTCGTCGGCATCCAAATCCCAGACCAGGCGGAAATCCGACAGGAAGGGATAGAGGATGGCGGCGCGATTGATAAGCTCGCTGTTAAGTGCACAGGTCGCAATGCCCAAACCGCCGCCCTGCGACGCGCCGTTCACAAACACACGGGCAAGATCGATGCCCTCGAGCTCGCGAACGATGCGGCACAGGATGCGAATATCTTGGTGCAAGCGGACATAGTAGAGGTTGGCCGGATCGCCGTCGATACCGGCGACGATATGGCCCGCGACCGTTGTGCCCTCAAATCCACCAATGTCCTCGGAGGGACCTCCTTGGCCGGGGCAGTCGAGGGCGATGAGTGCCATGCCCATGCCCGCAAACGACGCCTGCTCAAACCAGCTGCGGCTTGCACCCGGATACCCATGGAACTGAAGTACCAATGGCACGGGCTCGTCCGAGACGGGTTTAAGGTACTTGGCATGCAGGCGAGCGCCACACATGCCGGTATACCAGAGGTCGAAAAGCTGGCAGGTCACGGCATCGGTGACCGACGCCGTCTCGATCGCATAGTCAAGCCCGACGGCGTCGGCCTCGGCCATGCGGTCCTTCCAAAAGAGATCGAAATCTGATGGACGGGGCATGGCGCCCCGATACCCACCAAATTGCTGTTGTAGCTCCTGAGCACTTGGCATGGCTCGTGAACCCAACCTTTCGAAATCGCAACGGAGGTGCGCCCGGCAAGGGAACGGGGCGCACGGGAGGGAAAGCGAGACTACTCGCCGAGCTTGGGATGCAGCAGCGACGGCGCAGCGCCGAGCAGCATCTTGGTGTAGGGGTCCTGGGGGTGCTGGAAGACCTGCTTGGCCTCGCCCTGCTCGACGATCTTGCCGCCATTCATAACGATGATGTCGTCAGAGATATAGCGGACCGTCTGGATGTCATGGCTGATGAACACCATGGCCAGGCCGAGCTCCTTCTTAAGGTCGGTCAGCAGGTTCAGAATCTGCGCGCGGACCGAAACGTCCAGAGCCGAGGTGGGCTCGTCGGCGATGATGGCATCGGGGTTCAGCGACAGGGCGCGGGCAATTGCGACGCGCTGGCGCTGGCCGCCCGAAAGCTGGCCGGGAAGAACCTCGGCGGCGGAGCTGGGCAGACCGGTGAGCTCCAGGAGCTCCTTGACGCGCTTCTCCTGCTCGGCCTCGGTACCCAGGTTGTGGACGCGCATGGGGTCGAGCAGCTGCTCGCGAACGACCATGCGGGGGTTGAGCGCCGTGGCCGGGTTCTGGAACACGACCGAGATGACGCGACCCATGTGGCGACGGTCCTCGGCGGTACGTTTGGTAACGTCCTTGCCCTTAAAGTAGACCTTGCCGCTCGTGGGGGCCTGCAGGCCGCACATGACGTTGGCGGTGGTGGACTTACCGCAACCGGACTCGCCAACGATGCCGATCGTCTGGCCGGGCATGAGCTTAATCGTTACACCCTGGACGGCGTGAACCAGGTTGGGGTGCAGAATCGAGCCGGTACGGGTCCTAAAGGTGACGTGGACGTCATCAAGGAAGATGATCGGCTCGACGCCGTTGACTGCGGTCTCGCTCATCTACATCACCTCCGCGTGAGGGGTCAAACCATTTGCCTTGAGCACCTCGTCGGGGAGCTCGGAATAGAAGTGCTCGGTGCCGGGCACGCGCTTGAAGACCGGACGGGTGTCCAGGCCAATGCGCGGATGGCTCGAGCGGGGCGCGAAGCGATCGCCCTTGGGGAAATCGCGCGGGCTCGGAACGGCGCCGGGCACCTGGTGCAGACGGCCCGAACCGCTCTCGATGGACAGAACGGAGCCCAGAAGACCGCGGGTGTACTCGTGGATCGGGTTAGTGAGCAGCTCCTTGGTGGGTGCCTGCTCGATGACCTGACCGGCGTACATAACCGTGATGTTATGGGCGACCTCGGCGACCAGCGCCAGGTCATGCGAGACGAAGATCATGGCAAAGCCGAGCTTGGCCTGAAGGTCGTTGAGCAGCTTGATGACCTGCTTCTGGACGGTAACGTCCAGAGCGGTCGTGGGCTCGTCGCAGATGACCAGCTTGGGGTCGCGGGTAAGGGCCATAGCGATCAGAACACGCTGACGCTGGCCACCAGAAAGCTCATGCGGATAGCTCTCGAGCGTACGCTTGGGATCAAGGCCGACGAGCTCCAGGAGCTCCTCGGCGCTGCGGGTGCCGCCGCGCTTGGTGAGCTGCTTCATCTGGGCAGAGATGAGCATGGAGGGGTTGAGCGAGGACAGGGCGTCCTGATAGACCATAGCGATATCGGTACCGCGCAGGCCGAACCACTCCTTCTTGCTCATCTTGAGCAGGTCGCGGCCCTCCCAGAGGACCTGGCCGGAAAGGTGCTCGTCATCGTCGGTCAGGCCCATGATGGCCAGCGTGGTGATGGACTTACCGCAACCGGACTCGCCCACCAGGCCCATGGTCTGACCAGGACGGACGTCAAAGCTGACATGGTCGACGACGTTGATATCGCCGTGATGCTCAAACTGAATGCAGAAGTCACGGACCGAGAGAATCGGTTCGACAGACTCGTCGGGCACATGGCGATCGTCACGCTTGAGCTCGACATCGCGCAGGGCGCCAAGGCGAGCGGAGAGGGACTGGGCCTGCTCCTTGTAGGCGCGAACGGGGTCGGAGACCAGCAGGTCGGCCTCGCGACGCTTGGAGGAATCGGTCGGATCCAGGGCGGCGGAGGGAGCAGCGGCCATGGCGTCGGTAATGCCCTCGGAGAGGATGTTGAGCGCCAGGCAGGTGATCATGATGGCCAGGCCCGGGAACAGCGCCTGCCACCAACGGCCGGCGAGCACGCCGCCGCGGGCGTCGGCGAGGATGTTGCCCCAGGTAGCGGTGGGCTCCTGGATACCAGCGCCGATGAAGGTCAGCGAGGCCTCGAAGATGATGGCGTCGGCGACCAGGGTAACGGTGAAGACCATGATCGGGGCGATGCAGTTACGCAGAACATGCTTGATCAAAATCCACGGAGCCTTGGCGCCGGAAACGATGACCGCGCGGACATAGTCCTCGCCGTACTCGGACACGATGTTGGCGCGCACGATACGGGCAATCTGCGGAGTGTACATAAAGCCGATGGCGAAGATGATCGACGGCACGGAGTTGCCCAGGATGGAGACGAAGACGGCCGCGAGGGCGATGCCCGGGATGGACATGATGATGTCCAGGATACGCATGATCGTCTCGGAAACGGCCTTGCGCGAAACCGCCGCAAGGGCGCCCACGACCGAGCCGCAGACCAGAGCCATGGCAGTGGCGCCAAAGCCGATAATCAGCGAGTAACGACCACCGTAGAGCATGCGCGACAGAATGTCGCGACCCTTATCGTCGGTACCGAAGATAAATCCGTTGCCGGGAGCCTGGCGAGCCGTAAAAATCTCGACCGGGCTATAGGGGGCAAGAAGGGGCGCCAGAATCGCAGTCAGGGCGACCAGCACCAACACGACGGCGGCAATCTTAGAAGACAGCGTCATCTTCTTCCAGCCACCGAGCTTGAGCCCCTTGGAGGCAGCCTTCTCGAGCTGCTCGGTTTGCTTCTCTCGAATCTTTACCATAATCTACACCGTCCTGATGCGCGGGTTGATGAGCAGGTAGAGCATGTCAACCACGATGTTGATGATGATGAAGGCAAGAGCAACGACGATAACGACGCCCTGAACCAGGTTCGCCTCGTTGCCCTGAACGCCCTGCAGAATCGCGGTGCCCATGCCGGGGAGGTTGAAGATAACCTCGATGACGACGGCGCCGCCCATGAGGTAACCGATCTTAAGACCGAGGGTGGTGACCGGGGTGATCAGCGCATTGCGAAGAACGTTGATGCCGACGACGACCTTCTCGGGAACGCCGGCGCCGCGAGCCATACGGACATAATCCTTATCGAGCTCCTCGACCATGGCGGTACGCACGATACGAGTCATCTGGCCCGTCAGCGGAAATGCCAAGGCGATAGCGGGCATGATCATACGTCCCAGATAGCCAGCCGGATTCGTGGTGAAGTGAGGCAGAGCACCCGATGCCGGAAGCACCTTAAGGTAGGAAGAGAACAGCAGGATCAACAGAACGGCAAGCCAGAACGACGGGGTTGCCAAGCCGGCGATGGAAAAGACGCGGATCACTTGGTCCGGCCATTTGTCGCGATACAGTGCCGCGATGACGCCGAGTAAAAACGAAACGACCGCACCGATGGCAAGGCCGATGAAGGTCAGCTGCATCGTGACGGGCAGGGCCGTGGAGATGCGCTTGGCAACGGAGTTGCGAGCAGCACCATAGGTGCCCATGTCGCCATGGATCAAATCGCCCATATAGCGCACGTAGCGCACAGGCCAGGGGTCGTCCAGACCATACTTCTCATGGTACTCGGCAACCGCCTCGGGCGAGGCACCGTCACCCAACGCCGTGTAGGCGGGGTCGGTCTTGGAGAACGACATAAGGAAGAACACCAGGACGGTGACGCCCAATGCCATGATCGGCAGCGCCACAAGACGCCTTCCAATCAAACGTAGCAAGTTGTTCACGTTCTCTCCCCTTTCTTTTGTCGGTAGGACCAACTGGTATATGAGTACGGATACTCATTACAAGACCCGAGCGACATCGAGGTCGCCCGGGTCTTTGTTTCAACTATGAGGATACGGTCCCAACGACCGACATCCTGCATACAGACTCAAGCGAGTCTTACGCCTTGACGGTCGCAACGCCCCTGAAGGACATGCTCGTCGTACCGATGCCCTTGAAGCCATCGAGGGCCTCGCCGTTGGGCGCAGTGGACGGATCGTCCCAGGAAGCGGAGACGGTCTTGACGTGGACAACGGGGTACAGAACGGCATTGTCGGCAATGATGTCGAAGCACTCGTTCCACTTCTTCTGCTGCTCGTCGCCCTCGGCGGCAAGAGCCTCGTCCATGAGACCGTGGAGCTTCTGCCACTCAGCGGACTCCTTCCACGGGCAACGGGTCTGCATCCAGACGTTGTCGCCGTACCACCAGTTGAGCAGCAGGTCGGGGTCGGCGCCGAAGCAGGAAGGATCGCCAGGGGCAAGGAGGATATCGTAGGCCTCGCCGCCGTCGATGGCAGCGTAGGTGGCCGGCGAGGTATCGGTCTGGATGGTGACATCGAAGCCGAGAGCGTCGAGGTCGTTCTTGACCTGGGCGGCCATACCCTTAATCTGCTCGTTGTCGGTGGTGCGCAGGGTGATGGCACCCGGGGTGATGCCAGACTCCTCGATGAGCTTCTTAGCCTTCTTGGCGTCGGTCTTGTACACCGTGGAAGCCTCATGATAGTTGGTGAAGCTCTTGGGCAGGTAGCAGCTGGCAGCGGTGGCAAGGCCGGCGAAGGTGTTGCTGACCATCTTCTCGGTGTCGAGCGCATACATGACAGCCTGACGGACCTTGACGTTGTTCCAAGGCTCCTTGGCGACGTTGAACATGATGAAGCGGGTGCCGAAACCCTGAACGTTATCGATCTTGCAGCCGGCACTCTCGAGCTGGTCGACGGCGTCAGCGGTAACGAGCTCCATAACGAGCGTGGAGCCCTCCTGCTGAGCGGTAACGCGAGCGGTGGGGTCGGTCAGGATGCTGTACTGGATCTTCTTATCCTCGGCAGCATACTCACCGTTGTACTCGGGGTTGGGAACCAGGGTGATCTCAGTATCGGAGATAGAGTCGTACATCCAGGGGCCGGAGCCGATCGGCTGCTTGGCGCGATCCTCCTCGGTCTGGGTGGCCGGGGTAACGCGGACGATGGCCAGACGATCCTTGAGCAGGGAGAAGTTGGGGACCTTGGTCTTGACCGTCACGGTGCTGGCGTCCTTGGCCTCGATGGACTCGAAGGGCTGGAAGAACGGAGCATAGGTAGCGGAAGCGGCGCAAGCGGTGTAGGAGGCAACGACATCGTCAGCGGTGACCTCGGTGCCATCGGAAAACTTGGCGCCCTTGCGGATGGTGACCTCGAAAGTGGTGTCGTCCACAGACTTGGGATCGTCGGTGGCGAGCTCGTTGAAGGTGCTGTAGTCGTGGTAATCGATGCCGTAGAGGCCCTCGACGACGTGCCAGTTAGCACCCAGGCCCACAGCGGAGCCGGTGCTGGCGGGATCGAAGCTGGACGGAGCGTAAGCGGAACCAGCGGTGATCACGCCGCCGCCACGGTTGGCGGAATCGGTGGAACCGGAAGCGGAACCCTCGTCGCTAGAGCTGCCACCGCAGCCGGTGAGACCAAGCCCTGCGACAGCAGCGACGCTGCCGGTGAGGCCGAGGAACGAACGCCTGGACATACCCTTGTTGATGATGGCCATGTCTTCTCCTATCAATAGAGAATCTTACCCGGGAGCGCCTAGACGTGCCCCCGCGCAACTTGCGGACGATATATACCTTACCTACCGACGAACCCAACTGAGGTGCCGCGCTCGGCGACCGATACATACATACGCTTGAACGGTATTTGCTACCGTTCACCGAATTCATTGACAAACGATTCGCCAGACAGTATGTATCGACGAGGTGAGATATCAGTCTTCGTCAACCCGCAGGATAGCAGGGTTGTTCACCATGGCTAGTCAAACGTTTTAGCGTTAATTAAACCCGAAATCGGCTGGTAATCGCCGTGAAATAAATGATTGAAAATCACGCAATCATGTATATCAGTTGTTTAGAGGCGTGTTTAGTTTTCGGATTGCTTTGCCGCCGCCTCGGCGCGCTCGGCATTCCATGCAACGAGCGCCTCGTGAACCGCTTTGGCGACATCGGCAGGAATGCCTCGAACTTCCGCGATCTCTTGCTCGCTCGCCGCGCGCAAACGCTTCATCGAGCCAAAATGGCGCATAAGGGCACGTTTTCTGGTGGGTCCCACGCCTGGAACGTCATCGAGTACCGAAACCGTCATGGCTTTATCGCGCAATTCGCGATGGAACGTGATGGCAAAACGGTGCGATTCATCGCGCACCTGTTTAATTAGATAGAGCGACGCGGACCCGGTCGGCAGCACGACGGGAGTCTCGTCCCAAGGCACGAAAACCTCCTCATCGGCCTTTGCCAAGCCACAAACTGGTATATCGAGCCCAAGAGCCTCAAGTTGCTTGATCGCAGCGGTCAATTGCGGCTTACCGCCATCGACAACGAGCAAATCGGGGCGCGAGCCAAAGCGCTCGTCGGCCATGCGCTCGGGAGCATAACGTCGTCCCAAAACCTCGGACATCGACACGAAGTCGTTTGCCTCGTCCAATTCGGCCTGAATTTTAAAACGACGATACTGACTCTTGTCGGCGCGCCCGTTGGTAAACACCACCATCGAGGCGACCGTGAAGGTGCCATGCAGTGTAGAGATATCGAAGCACTCGATACGCAACGGCGGCGATGGCAGCGCCAACGCACTTTCGAGCTCCAGGAGCGCTTGATTGGTGCGGTCGTCAGCGTACCCCGTTCGCATCATGTAGCGCATGAGAGCATGGCGCGCATTTTTGGATGCCATATCGAGCAGACGGTGCTTTTCGCCACGCTGCGGCCTATGGAGATGGCAGGAACGCTCACGCTTGCCCGCAAGCCACTCCCCCAGCGCCTCCGCATCCTCAAGCTCGACGGAAAGGTTGACCTCAGCTGGAATATCAGCCGTCTCGTCGTAATAGCGCTTAAGAAAGCCCGACTGGAGCTCTTCCTCGTCAACATCAAGACCCTTGTCGAGAATGAACTCGCAGGTGCGAACTGTTCGGCCCTCGCGAACGACGAAGACGCAAGCGGCGGAGATGGTCTCCTCGCGATAGAAACCGATGACATCTATATCGACACTGGAGGGAAAAACGACTTGCTGACGATCGTCCAGACCCCTGATGACCTCCAAACGACGTTTGACGCGTGCCGCGCGCTCAAAGTCGAGCGCCTCAGCGGCATCCATCATCTCGGAGGTCAGCTCATCGACGACATCCTTGCGATGGCCCGACAAAAAGCGCTCGACACGCTTGACGTTCTTGGCATAGTCTGCCGGGGAAATCGCGCCGACACACGCACCCGGGCCGCGCTCGACATGGTAGTCAAAGCAGGGGCGCCCGTTTTGCGCGCAAATCATATTGACGATGTCTTCCTCGCCCTTGTGGGACTCGACGATACGGCGACAACGACGCCACTCCGCACAGGATGCGGAGCAGATGGGGATAACCTTGCGCAGCGTATCTATCGTCTCACGTGCCGCGCGGCTATCGGTATAAGGTCCAAAATAGCGCGTTCCCGGCTTATGACGCTCACGCGTGTATTTGATAGCGGGATACAGGTCGCCCTTTGTAATGGCGATAAAGGGGTAGCTCTTGTCATCCTTGAGGTCGACGTTAAAGTACGGATGGTACTGACCAATCAAATTGCGCTCGAGCACCAACGCCTCGTGCTCGGTCTCCACCACGATATAGTCAAAGCTCGCCACCAGCTGCATCATAAGCGGGATCTTCTGGCGCTCGTCCTGCAGCGTCACGTACTGACGCATACGGGCGCGCAGGTTTTTCGCCTTGCCCACGTAGATGACATCGCCCTTGGCGTCTTTCCAAAGGTAGCAGCCGGGCTGCGTGGGAACGCGCGAAACCTGCTCGGCAAGCGTTGGAATGTTGTCGTGACCGGCCACGCGCACCTACTTGCGACGAATCAGCGCCGAGACCTCGGGCATCTTAAGGACGACGGCAAGGCCAAAGGTAACAGCAAGCGAGACGACACCCGCAACGCAAACGTAGCCAAGAGTAATCAGAATCGAGCCGCCAAGTGCCCCGACAAAGTGCTCAAGCGCCCACATGACGCCGGCGCCTGCGGCAGCACCCAGGCCACCGAACAAAAGGCCAAAGAAACCGCCATGCAGGATAGATTTAACCTGAAGACCACGCAGACGACGACGCAGCCACCACAGCGAGCAACCGACCAAGATCACGTAGTCGACGACATACGAAAGCGCGATTGCCGGCATACCGAAGCCCAGCACAACGCCAAACAGCAGAACCGAGCCGGCCTGGCCGATGGCGGAATACAGACAATAGCGGCTATAGGGCTTCATGTCGAGCAAGGCAGAGAAGCTCTTCTGCATCAGCACGACCACGCCGTAGAGCGGCAGGGAAAGTGCCAGGTAGATAAGAAACTCCGACACCAGCGCCACACCGGACTCATCGAACTTGCCAGCGCAGTAGATCATGTTGAGCGGACGCGCGAAGACAATCAGGTACAGCGCGAATGGAATCAGGAAGAACAGCATCTGGGCGACGCCACGCGAAATGCCCGTGCGGACGCTGTCGTAATCCTTCTCCTGTGCGTCGTGAGAGAGCTCGGTATAGAGCGCCGTCGAAAGCGAGGCGGCAATCAGCGCGTAGGGCAGCGTGTACCACAGGCGCGCATAGGCGATGACGGAAGGACCAGTCTCGGGCTGGACCACCAGCGCAGCAGCGTTGGTGATAGAAGTCGAGACAAACATGCACACCGTGGCGAGCAGCGTCGGGATACCGAGCGCAATCGTCTGGCGCAGTGCGGGGTCCTTAAAGTCGATATGGATATGGGGATGCACGCCGTGCTTGCCAAGCGCGGGGATCTGACATGCCATCTGAACAAAGACACCGAGGGTCGTACCGGCCGCAATCAAGATGATGCCGGCACGTTCGCCAAACTGTGCGGACACGGGCGCAAAGCCCATAAAGCTCGCAATGACGATCACATTGTTGAGGACCGGGGCAAACGTCGACCAGAAGTAGTCGCGGTGTGCGTTGAGGACGCCCGAAAACACCGAGCCCAAACCATAAAACAGAATCTGGATGGCAAAGAAACGGAACATGAACGCAGCGGTATCCATGCTGCCGCCGTCACCCGAAAGGAACGATTGCGTCCAGATAAAGCCCGGGGCGAACACGGTCCCCAGCAACGAAATGCCACCCAGCACCAATAGCAGAATACCGAGCAGGTTGCCCACGTACTCGTTAGAGGCCTCGCGACCCTGCTCACGCCTCACGCCCATGTACACGGGCAAAAACGCCGTCACGAGCATGCCGCCCATCACGAGTTCGTAGAGCATATTGGGCAGGTTGTTGGCGACCTGATAGGAAGACGAGAGCAGCGACATGCCGATAGCGGCCGCCATTGCCCACGTGCGGATAAAACCGGTGACGCGAGACACGATGGTCAGGATGGTCATAAGCCCGGCGGAACGACCAACCGTGGAGTAGTCCGACGAGCCCATGTCGTCAGTGTCGTCTCGCGACGAAGAAGCTTCGGATGAGGGTGTCTGAGGCGCAGATTCTTTTGCAAAATGAGCTCCGCACTTCAATTCTTCCTGCGGCATCGCTCAGTCCTCTCTCGTAATCGGGGCGACCGTCGCCCCGCAAAATGCAATTAAATCATCAGGTGCAAGCTCAAGCTGATAACCACGCTTGCCTCCCGAAATAAAAATGGTATCCCAAAGGACACATGTCTCATCAATGAGCGTCCGGTAGCGTTTTTTCATACCGACCGGACTGCAGCCGCCGCGAACGTAGCCAGTCGCCGCAAGCAAATCCTTCACATGCATCATGGCCAAGGACTTCTCCCCCGCGGCACGCGCGGCGGACTTTAGATCGAGCTCGTCGGCAACAGGGATGCAGCACACGACGTGGTCGTTGGACGGCGTCACGCAGACCAAGGTCTTAAATCCTTGTCCGGGCTCCTCGCCAAGCTGCTCCGAAATCGCGACCCCCAGGCCCGCCGACTCATCACCATCGTCTTCGTACGTATGTAGAACATAGGAAATGCCGGCGCTTTCCAGCTCGCGCATCGCATTGGTTTTTGGCGTCTTTACAGCCTTTGCCATGGCATATCCTTTCCCTCGCATTCGGACGCAAGGATTAAGTATATGTCCAATTCGGCTGCATACGTCACTTCGACACAGCAAGCGCCATCGAATCACAAGGAGTCGATGGCGCCCATAAACTGAATCGCCTATTTATTGAGCATCAAGTTGAGCCTGACGCTCCCGGTCACGCCTGAGCAACGGCGCCAAAAACTTGCCCGTATAACTCTGCGGACAGTCCGCAACCTGCTCCGGTGTGCCCGAAACCACGACGGTTCCGCCGCCGTTACCGCCCTCGGGGCCCATATCGATCAGGCGGTCGGCAACCTTGATGACATCAAGGTTGTGTTCAATCACCAGCACCGTGTTGCCCGCATCGACCAAGCGCTGCAGCACATCGAGCAGTTGGCGGACGTCCTCAAAATGAAGGCCGGTCGTCGGCTCATCCAAAATATAGAACGTCTTGCCCGTCTGGCGTCGATGAAGCTCCTTGGCGAGCTTCACACGCTGCGCCTCGCCGCCCGAGAGCGTCGTAGCGGGCTGGCCCAGGCTCACGTAGCCCAAGCCTACATCGTACAGCGTCTGGAGCTTGCGCTTAATCTGCGGGATATTCCCAAAGAAGGCCAGTGCCTCGGTGACGCTCATGTCGAGCACGTCCGAGATGGTCTTACCACGGTAGGTGACCTCAAGCGTCTCGCGGTTATAGCGTTTGCCGCCGCAGACCTCACAGGGGACATAGATATCGGGAAGGAAGTGCATCTCGATCTTAATTTGTCCGTCGCCCTTGCATGCTTCGCAGCGACCGCCGCTCACGTTAAAGGAGAAACGTCCCGGCGAGTAGCCGCGCGCCTTCGACTCCGGCGTACTCGCAAACAGCGCGCGAAGATCATCCCACAGGCCAATGTACGTAGCAGGGTTGGAACGCGGCGTGCGGCCAATCGGCGACTGGTCGATATCGATAACCTTATCGATACACTCGATGCCCTCGATTTTCTTATACGGACCCACAGGGCGCGTCGAACGGTGAATGGCATTCGTAAGGGCAGGTGCGATAGTGTCGGTAACCAGGGAGCTCTTACCCGATCCCGACACGCCGGTAACGACCGTAAGCGTACCAAACTCGATCTTGGCGGTAACGTTTTTGAGGTTGTTGGCGCGGGCGCCCGTGATCTTAAGGCAGCCGCGACCGGGCTTGCGGCGCTCATCGGGAACCCGGATCATTCGTTTGCCGGTCAGATAAGCGCCCGTCATCGACTCGGGACACGCCATAATATCGGCAGGCGTTCCCGCCGCGACTACGTGTCCGCCGTTCACGCCCGCGCCGGGGCCCATGTCGATCACATAGTCGGCAGCACGAATCGTATCCTCATCATGCTCGACGACGATGACGGTATTGCCGATATCGCGTAGGCGCTCAAGCGTCTTGATCAGGCGCTCGTTATCGCGCTGATGGAGGCCAATCGATGGCTCGTCCAAAATGTACAGGACACCCATGAGGCCGGCGCCGATCTGCGTTGCCAGGCGAATGCGCTGGGCCTCGCCTCCGGAAAGCGTCGCCGAGGCACGATCGAGGGTCAGATAGTCGAGTCCGACATCGACCAGAAAACGCAGGCGCTCCAGGATTTCCTTGACGATGCGTCCGCCGATAAACTGTTGGCGCTCGGTGAGTTCCAGGCCCTCAAAAAACTCGAGCGACTCACGGCACGACAGACAACAAACCTCGTAAATGGACTTGCCGCCCACGGTGACGGCGAGCATCTCGGGGCGCAAACGAGCGCCGTGGCAGCTCGAGCACGGCTCCTCGCGGATGTACTTCTCCAAGCGCGCCTTGGTGTTCTCATTCGTCGTCTCGGTATAGCGCTCGTACAGGATATTGCGCACACCCGAGAACTTGGTGTCCCACTGGCTGCGGCGCCCATCGAGCTTTTGATAGTCGACCGAAATCTTCTGGTCGCCCATGCCGTCTAAAAACGCGCGACACACCCGCGGAGGCAGATCCTCCCACGGCGTATCGACGCTCACCTTAAAGTGTTTGCAGACCGCAGCGAAAATCTGCGGATAGTAGTTAGAGTTGCCAAACAGGCTGCCAAAGACCCCGTCGGCGATCGACTTCGAGGGGTCTTCGATTAGGGCCTCGGCATCGACCGTCTTCTTAAAGCCCAGGCCATCGCACTCGGGGCACGCGCCATAGGGCGCGTTGAACGAGAAATCACGCGGCTGCAGGTCATCGATGGAGTGTCCATGCTCCGGGCACGCTAACGCCAGCGAATACTCCAGCAACTCGCCTTCGGTCCCCTCGGGAGCGTCGCGGTCGGGCAGCAAGTATACGTTCACATTGCCGTGCGCCAGCGCAGTCGCCTGTTCAACGGACTCGGCAATACGGCCCAGCGAGTTCTCGCGAATCACGATGCGGTCGACCACGACCTCGATATCGTGCTTGAATTTCTTATCCAAATCGATAGGGGCATCAAGCGAGCGAACCTCGCCGTCGACACGCACGCGGCTAAAGCCTTCGGCGCGAAGGTCCTCAAACAGCTTGGTGTACTCGCCTTTTCGCCCGCGCACCACCGGTGCCAGCACAAACGCGCGGCGGCCCTCCCCCGCCGCCAGGACCTTATCGGCGACCTGGTCGGTCGTCTGGCGCTCAATGACGCGGCCGCATTCGGGACAGTGCGGGGTGCCCACACGGGCGAACAGCAGACGCAGATAGTCATAAATCTCGGTTACGGTGCCAACCGTCGAGCGAGGGTTTTTAGATGTCGTCTTTTGGTCGATCGACACCGCCGGCGAAAGGCCGTCGATTGAATCCAAGTCGGGTTTGTCCATCTGGCCCAAGAACTGGCGCGCATAACTCGAAAGGCTCTCGACGTATCGACGCTGGCCCTCGGCATAGATAGTGTCGAATGCCAGCGAACTCTTGCCCGAGCCAGAAAGACCGGTAATGACCACGAGTTGGTCACGCGGAATGGAAACATCGATATCACGGAGGTTGTGCTCACGAGCGCCGCGAATAACGATAGAGGAATCAGACATGGAAGCTCCTTGCCTCCTATTGCATCGAATCATACTGCCGATGAGTTTAGCGCACTCGACGCGCACAGATGTTCGTAATACAAGATTCGCAGACCTTTAGCTTTGCGTATCGGGCGCTTTGTTTCTCGAAATGCCGTGGAAAGGTTACAGTAATCTAATACTGAACTTAATTTGCTGTACCAGAGGAACGTCCATGACCGAAGATATCCCCCTTGAAATCACTTCGAGCGACATGGCCAATCTGCCCATATTCATCGCCGTCCTTATCGTGGCCGCCGTCGTCGTGCGCGTGTATTTTTCAATCAAACGCAACGAAAAGCCACCCATTGCCCGCGTCTTTTGGTGCGCGACGCTCCTCATCCCGCTCGGCGTGGTAGCTGCATGGATTACGAATCAATCGCTCGTAAATGAGGGCAGCTCCCTATGGGTCCTTTCTTATTCGGCGCTCGGTGCTGCCGCCGTCATGCTTCTTGTCGAGCCCTTGGTTTCGGGACTTATCGACCAAACCGACCTTGCGACGGGAACGGTTGCCTGTATTTGCCGCGACATCCTTGTCATCGCCGCTGTTTCAGCGCTCTCGTTCGTTTCAATCGAAATTGCCTGCAACGAAACGTTCTATCGCATTCCCGCCAACTCATTCGGGTTTTCCGTCGGGTTGCTCGCGACGGTTCTGCTCTCCCTTTATTTGCTGGGACAGCGTCATGGAGGCGTCATGGTCCTCGTGCCCGTCGTCTGTTGCGTCCTTGGCATTGCCGAGCACTTCGTCATAACGTTTAAAGGCGAAGCCATCCTGCCAAGCGATATCTTGGCCCTTGGCACCGCAATGGAAGTGAGCGAGGGATACGAGTTTACCTTTACCGCCGGAATCGTAACCTCTCTCGCCCTGCTGGAGATTTCCCTGGGGCTTCTTTCGCTCATCCGACCGCGAAAGCTCCGTACGCCCACCCATGTCTTCCCCGCTATCGCCGCTAACCTCTGTGCTTTTCTGCTAGTGACCGTTGTGGGGCTCTCAGGCTTTTCCAACATCGACTTGGAGCAGGCGCTGGATTTTGGATTTGACCGTTGGCAGCCCATCACCACGTATGCGTCTCAGGGTTTTATCACTTCGTTCACCGAAATGGTCAACGAGTTGCCCATTGAGAAGCCCGAAGACTATACGCCCGATGAGGCGCAGAGCATCGAGCAGGAGCTCGCCGCCGTCTACGACAGCACATATGGCTCGAGCGAACAGCGCGCGGCGGCCGTTGCCCAGTTCAATGAAATCAAGCCGACGATTGTTGCCGTCATGAATGAGAGTTTTAGCGACCTTTCGTGCTTTGAGCAGCTCCAGACGGCCGGGTACACCGGCCCCGCATTCTACAACTCGCTTCCCGACGCACTTGTTCGCGGCACCATGCTCGCTTCGGTCGCCGGTGGCGGAACGGCGAACTCCGAATTCGAATTTTTGACCGGAGCGACAACGGCCTTTGTCGGATTAGGCAAAATCCCCTATCAGCTGTATCAGATGAATGGCGTCAACAGCCTGGCAAAGGACCTTAAAGAGCTTGGGTATACCGCTACCGCTATGCACCCGCAAAACCCCGTCAACTACCATCGAGATAAAATCTATCAGCAGCTGGGCTTTGGAGACTTTCTTTCAATCGGCGATTTCGAAGGTGCGCCCTATTACCATGCCGGCGTATGCGACTACGCCACCTACGACAAGATACTCGACCTGCTTAGAACCGACGAAGCGCCGCAGTTCATCTTTGACGTCACGATGCAAAATCACGGCGGCTACGACTATGGCACCGTTCCCGCCGAAGAGCTGACAAACTATTGGGTCGAGGGAGCCAGCGAAGGCGCCAATAGCGCGCTCAACACCTATCTCACCTGCATCAACGCATCCGACCGGGACCTCGAGTACTTTATCAACGAGCTCCGCAACATCGGCAGACCGGTTGTTCTTGTCTTTTTTGGCGACCATCAGCCGAGCGCCGCAACGACTCTCAACGACGAGCTGTACCCTCAGGAAGATACGGCAAGCCACGCCTTCCGTATCTATCAGTCGACATATCTCGTCTGGGCTAACTATGAGATCGCCGGCAATACCGAGCTCAACGTCTACGACACCGTCGGGGCAAACGAGATTGCAGCCATTACCCTTAATAAGATCGGCGCTCCGCTCACCAATTACCAAAAGGCCCTGCTTGCAACAAGGTCAGATGTGCCCACCATCAATGTCGCCGGCTATCTCGGTGCCGACGGGCTGCGCTACGACTTGGAATCGAAAGACAGCCCCTACGCCTCGACGATCGACAAGCTGCAGCGCATGCAATACCTCGAGTTCGCCAGCAAAGTTCAGTAAGCCCGCCCATTCGCTTGGGCCCATCGTATTGCAAGCACGCTCGGCCCAAACGCATCGCAAATGACTCCCGCTCGCAAACGAGGGTACAATGACGCTCGTGTCACATCGCGGGGCCCCGGCCCCAGCATATACAAAGGAGTCATACATGGGTTGCGAACACGCACAGGCCGCCGGCGGACAAACGTCGCCGTCGCAATTTGAGGAGAACACGCTGTCCGAGGTCAAGCGCGTCATCGCCGTGCTTTCCGGCAAGGGCGGTGTCGGCAAGTCATTTGTCACCGGTGCCATCGCCACCGAGCTTGCCCGTCACGGCCACAAAGTCGGCGTCCTCGATGCCGACATCACCGGTCCCTCTATCCCCAAGATGTTCGGTATGAGTGGACGCCACGTCCATGCCCTTGGCAACCTTATGCTGCCCGAAATCTCCGAGCACGGCGTCAAGGTCATGAGCTCCAACCTGCTGCTCCAAAACGAGACCGACCCCGTCCTTTGGCGCGGTCCGGTCATCGCAGGCGCCATTAGGCAGTTCTGGAGCGAGACCTCGTGGGGCCCCATCGACTACCTACTGGTCGACATGCCTCCGGGAACAGGCGACGTCGCGCTCACCGTCTTCCAGTCGCTGCCGGTCGACGGCATCGTCATCGTCACGAGCCCGCAGGATCTGGTCTCGATGATCGTCGCCAAGGCGGTCAACATGGCCGAGAAGATGAACGTCCCCATTCTGGGCATTGTCGAGAACATGAGCTATATTGAGTGCCCCGACTGCGGCAAGAAAATCGAGGTCTTTGGCAAGAGCAAGCTCCCCGAGGTCGCAGAGCGCTATAACCTCGACATCTTGGGCCAGCTTCCCATTAATCCGGCACTCGCCGAGGCCTGCGATAAGGGCGAGGTCGAGACCGCGCTGCCCGATGGCATGTTGCCCAAGGCAGTCTCTGCCGTCGAGGCTATTACCCCGCACGAAACAGACGAGGCCTAAGTGAACGCGAGCGCCCTCTATGACGTCTTGGTAATCGGCGGCGGGGCTTCAGGCCTCGCCGCCGCCATTACGGCCGCACGCGCTGGCAAAAGCGTCTGCATCGTTGAGCGCGATGTCGCCTGCGGCCTCAAGCTCCTTGCGACCGGTAACGGCCGTTGCAACCTCTCCAACGAATCGATTGATCCTCAGCGGTATAACCACCCCGCATTCGTCGAATCCGTCATGGGCCCCCAGCCCGAACAAGAGCTTATGGGTTTCTTCTCCTCGCTGGGCATCATGACAACCTCCGAGGAAGGCCGGCTGTACCCGCGCTCCCTTCGCGCCGAATCGGTGCGCGACGCACTTCTCAACGCTTGCGACCGCCTAGGTATCACCTTAATCTGCGGAGCCAACGTTGCCTCGGCGCACAAAGCTTCCGAAGGCTGGACACTCCAAATAGACCGTCCAGCGCGGGCGCTCAAGGCAAAAAAGCACGATAACCGAAAATCGGAGCTCCGCTCGCTTCGGAAATCGCTCGCCGATGTCCCTCGCAAGAACGAGGCCCTGCAGGCACATGCCGTAATTATCGCTACGGGCGGCAACCCCACCGGTATCGCCGATACGTTTCGCCTCCCCCTCACTTCGCTGCGCCCCATCCTCTGCCCCGTATCGGCAACGGTCGTTGGCGATCGGGCGGCACTCAAGACGTTGGATGGCCTGCGCGTCCGTGCCCGCTTGACGCTCGCCCACAATCATAATGAGCTCTGGCACGAAGACGGTGAAGTGCTGTTTCGAACCTTCGGTATCTCAGGCGTCGCTGTCTTCAACCTCTCTCGTCGTATCCAGCACGGCAATACGATCCTGCTCGACGTTTTCCCCGACCTCTCCAAAGACGAGTTGCTCGATATGCTCAACCGGCGCGTTGAGCTGCTCGGCGGCTTTTCGCCCCGCGATCCCCGTTGGCTCGACGGCATGCTCGCCCCGCAACTCTCCCGCGTCGTCTGCACAACGTTCGAGCAGTGCCATCCAGGCTCCAACGATGTCATCCACCTGGTCTCGATCCTCAAACACTTTAAGTTGCTCGTCGAGGGAACAGCCGAGGAGCGCTCAGCGCAGGTCACGCGTGGTGGCATATCTGTCGAGAGCATCTCAATACCCAGCCTACGCGCGCACAGCGTTGTCGACGCCCCGCTTTACGTCTGCGGTGAAGCGCTCGACATCGACGCCGATTGCGGAGGCTTTAACCTTGCGTGGGCCTGGATCTCGGGCATTCGCGCTGCAAGCAGCCTGTAGCCGCGCAGTCTATAATCAAAAACGCATTCGGGCCGTCTGGGATACCGGACGGCCTCTTTCTTGCCTCTAAGGAGACCTCGATGATTGAAATCACCCAAGTCAACGCGTCGCTCAATGAAGCCGGCGATGAAAATGCCTGTCTCATTGTTGGCAAGCGAGTCGCCAAGCGCGTCCTACGTTGCAAGGACTCCGAGATCAAGTCCATCGAGCTCCACCGCAAGTCAATCGACGCTCGCAAAAAACGAGACGTCCATTTTATCCTGAGCTTTCGTGTTGAGCTGACTAGTCCCCACCTCGAGCGAGAAGCGGTCGACAGCGTTGCCGAGCGTGACCGCTCACGCGTACGCGCGATAGAAGACGATGAGCCTTCATTCCCCTCCCCCGCCTCCGACGCACCTCAAGAACGCCCTGTCGTTGTCGGCGCCGGATGCGCCGGCCTTTTCGCTGCGCTTACGCTCGCCGAAGCAGGTCTTAAGCCCTTGCTCATCGAGCGCGGCGACCCGGCATTTCGCCGCTCGCAGGCGATCGACCTCTTTCTAAAGGAGCGCATCCTCGACCCCGAGAGCAATATCCAGTTTGGCCTGGGCGGCGCGGGGACTTTCTCGGACGGCAAGCTCAATACGGGAACCAAAAATCCCGCCCATCGCCTTATCCTCGAAACCTTCGTCGAGGCGGGTGCGCCCCGCGATATTCTGTGGGATGCCAAGCCGCACATTGGCTCCGACATCCTTCCCAAGGTTGTCACCGCTATATCCCAGCGCATCGAGCAGCTCGGAGGTGTCGTCCGTTATCGAACAAAGCTCGTCGACATACACATCGACGCGTCTGGCGCCATCACCGGTATTGATGTCCAATCGTTCCAAGACGCCGCTTGCGAGCCAATCGAGACAAAGCACCTCATCCTCGCCTGCGGGCATTCTGCTCGCGATATTTTTGAGCTCCTTAAGGACCACAACGTGGCCCTCGCACAAAAGACCTTTGCCATGGGCGTTCGCATCGAGCATCCGCAGTGCGACATCGACCGAGCCCAATATGGAGCCTCGGCGGGACATCCAGCGCTCGGGGCGGCCCCTTACAAGCTCGTCGCCCATCTTCCCAACGGCCGCAGCGTGTTCTCGTTTTGCATGTGCCCCGGCGGACAGGTTGTTGCCGCCTCTTCAGAACCGTGCCATCTGTGCGTCAACGGGGCCAGTCTCAATGCCCGCGACGGGCGCAACGCAAATGCCGCCCTGCTCGTTAACGTCACGCCTGAGGACCTTCCCAACGATGACCCGCTCGCCGGCATCGAGCTCCAGCGTACCTGCGAGGCGGCCGCCTATCGCCTGGGCGGTTCCAACTGGAACGCACCGGCACAGCTCGTCGGAGATTTCCTCGCAGGACGCGCCAGCAAGACACCCGGAAAGGTTAAGCCCACATATCCGCTCGGTGTGACCTGGACGGCAATTGACGAAGCTCTGCCGCAGCATATCGTCGAGTCGCTCCGCCTGGGACTTCCCCTACTCGGAAAAAAGCTACGAGGCTACGACCGCCCCGATGCCGTTCTTACCGGCGTGGAGACTCGTTCGAGCTCACCGGTCACTGTCACCCGAGACCGATCGTGCCATGCCGTGTCGACCCCGGGCCTCTACCCTTGTGGTGAGGGAGCTGGATATGCCGGCGGCATCATGAGCGCCGCCACCGACGGCATTCGTTGTGCCGAAGCCCTGATCGCAGACCTCTAACGCACGAATTCCAGCGCGCAAAAGACACAGGCCCCAAGCTCCACAGGGAACTCGGGGCCTGTTCACTATTTCTTAAACCGTGCACCCTGGCGTTTTCTGCCCGATGCGAACGTGGAACCCTTGCGGGCCTGCGAACGTAAACGCTCAATCGTCTCGTCCTCAGACGCACCCTCGAGCATCGCCCGAATCTGAACGACGGCATCGCGCAGGCGCGCCGCCTCCTCAAAGTCCATGGCGGCAGAAGCGTTACGCATATCCTCTTCCATGGTTTCGACGATCCGCACAAGCTCGTCATGCGGCAGTTCTTCCAACTGCTCCGCAAGTGTCTGCTCGGGCGCCACCGTTTCCGGCACGCCACCCTCGCCCGACTCATCGGGCGTATAGAATGCACCATGTCCAAGAGAGTCGCCCTTCGAGCGCCCCTTGGAACCCACGGTTTTTTCGGCCTCGGCAATAAAACTTGAGATGTCGTTGATGGCCTTGCGCACCGTCTTTGGCACAATGCCATGCTCTTCGTTATATGCCATCTGAATCTCGCGACGGCGCTGCGTCTCCTCGATGGCCTCTTTCATCGAATCGGTCACAACGTCCGCATACATGATGACTTCGCCATCGGCGTTACGGGCCGCGCGGCCAATCGTCTGAATCAGCGAACGGCGGTTGCGCAAGAAGCCTTCCTTATCGGCATCGAGAATTGCCACCAGTGAGACCTCGGGAAGGTCTAGGCCCTCGCGAAGCAGGTTGATGCCAACGAGAACATCGATCTTGCCCTCGCGCAGCGTTCGCAGGATCTCGACACGGTCCATCGTCGCTGTATCGGAGTGCATGTAATTGACCTTAATGCCGGCATCAAGCAGATGGTCGGTCAGGTCCTCGGCCATGCGCTTGGTGAGCGTGGTCACCAGCACGCGCTCCTTGCGGGCAACGCGCTCGCGAATCTCGTCCTCAAGATCGTCAATCTGCCCACGAACCGGACGCACATCGATCTTGGGGTCGAGCAGACCGGTCGGACGAATAATCTGCTCCACGTCGTTTTGGCTCACCCGCAGCTCGTAGTCGCCCGGTGTGGCCGAAACATAGATAAACTGGGGTATCCTTGCCTCAAACTCATCGAAACGAAGCGGGCGATTATCGAGTGCCGAGGGCAGGCGAAAACCGTGTTCCACCAGCGTTACCTTACGCGAGCGGTCACCTTCGTGCATACCGCGAATCTGCGGCACCGTCACATGGCTCTCATCGATGATGCAGAGCATGTCCTTAGGAAAGTAATCGATCAGGGTAAACGGCGGCTCACCCGGCTTGCGACCGTCCAGATGACGCGAGTAGTTCTCGATGCCGTTGCAAAAGCCCATCGTCTCGAGCATCTCAAGATCATAATCGGTGCGCTGCTGCAGACGCTGCGCCTCGAGCAACTTGTCAGTCGCCTTGAGCTCCGCCACGCGCTTCTCGCACTCTTCGCTGATCGATTTCAGAGCCGCCTTGACCTTCGGCTTCTCGGTCACGTAGTGCGATGCCGGCCATACAGGGATGGCCTCGTACTCACGAAGCATCTCTCCGGTGACCTCATCGATCTCGGCAATCAGCTCGACCTCGTCGCCAAAGAACTCAAACCGCAACGGATGCTCGGCATAAGGCGGATACACGTCGACAACATCGCCGCGCACGCGGAACGTGCCGCGTGCCAGGTCATAGTCATTGCGATCATATTGAATGTCGATAAGTGCATGGATAAAGTCATCGCGCTCGAGCGGCACCTTCTTGTCGACGTTTGGAGCCAGACCCGCATAGTCCTCAGGAGAGCCAATGCCATAGATACACGAGACCGATGCGACAACGATCACATCGCGTCGAGAGAGCAGTGACGCGGTCGCCTGATGGCGCAGCATCTCGACCTCTTCGTTAATCGAGGAGTCTTTCTCGATATATGTATCGCTTTGCGGCACATACGCCTCGGGCTGATAGTAGTCGTAGTACGAGACAAAGTAGACCACAGCGTTGTTGGGAAAGAACTCTTTGAGCTCGCTCGCAAGCTGAGCGGCGAGCGTTTTATTGGGAGCCATGACCAGCGTCGGCTTCCCCAGGGCCTCGATGGTTTTAGCCATCGTAAAGGTCTTGCCCGAACCAGTCACGCCCAGCAAAACCTGATAGCGATCTCCGTCCCTCACACCCTGCACAAGCGACTCAATGGCCTTAGGCTGAGAACCTGCAGGCTCATAAGGAGATAAAACTTTAAATGGCACCTCAGAGCCCTCAACGCCAAAACGTTTGAGCTCTCCTCCAACACGTTCAACTTCAAATTCCGCCATGGATACTCCTAACTCATATATCTGCAGTATACGCAGGCGGCAGGCATAGTCCTATACGAACCGATCGGGATAGAGGGTCTTATACCGAACCCAGGCATTATTGACACGAATCAGATAAGCCTGAGTTTCAGGGAAGGTAATCGCATTATGGAGTGACGTGTTCTGCTGCGCCCATCCGTCAACATTGCCCATACCGGCGTTATAGGCGGCAATGGCACTATCCGTCGACCCGTTGAAATAGGTCAGAAGATACGAGAGGTATGCACAGCCAAACTCGATATTGGTAGCCGGATCGTTAAGGTTGTCGACCGAATACTCGTCACCGTCGACAAGGCCCTTGGCGATCATATCCTGAGCAGTCACAGGCATCAGCTGCATCAATCCCTGAGCACCCTGATTCGATTCGGCCTCGGGATCCCAATTCGATTCCGACTTAATGACAGCGCACACCAGATACGGATCCAGATTATGCGAAATACTGGATTGCTTTACATATGCCTCGTAGTCAATCGGATACAGCGGCTTAAAGAAGGCGGCAGGAGCACACGAGTAAACGAATGAGATAAGGCCGAAGGCAAAAACGGCAGCCAGCGGAATAAGGCGATACCACGCAAAGAAACGTGTCTTAGGCATCGGCATCCTCCTTATTCGCAGTGTCTATAAACCCATGGCATGCAAGCCATGAGTCAAGCTGCTCAAAGAGCGAATTATCGCCTGCGGCATTATCAATCACCGTTGTAGCGAGATTGCACAGCGCAGACTCATCGGGCTGGCAAGCAGAACGGGCATCGAAATCAGATGGCTCCATGCCACGCTGAATAGCACGCTCGCGACGAACTGACAAAGGGGCGCTGATGACCAGAATTTCATCAGCCAAGCCAAATGCATCCTCAAAACCAGTCGGAGCAGAAACCTCGACCACCGCAAAGGGATAACGGGGGGACGAAACCGTGCAACAAACCGGATCAAGAATCCTCAGTGACAGCTGCTCAATGAGAACGGGGTGCACAATGCTATTGAGCCTCGCGACCGCATCAGGAGAAACAAAAGCTCGAGAAGCGAGTATGTTACGGCGAACGCCGCCCTCCTCGTCCAAAATATCCCAGCCAAATTCTTCCGCGAGGGCATTGACGATATCGGAGCCTGGCACATACAGCGATTTGGCAAGTTCGTCCAGATCGATGAGCATGGCGCCATGAGATTCGAGATAGCGGCAGGCAGTCGACTTACCCGAAGCAATATTGCCCAAGACAAAAACGGTAAACATCAAGTCCTCCCTAACGCCAATGGGAGTTATTATCGCGCAAATACAAAAGAAGGACTCAAAATACAGCCAAACAGTAAGACAAGCTAAAAGAAGGCGAGTTCTTGTATTACAGCTCTCTATAAAACGGAAAAAAGGGGGAGGCCGCGAGGCCTCCCCCTTCTTCAAGTCATCATACGGCTCGGTGCCGTCCACCGGTCAGCGGCGCCCTGGCCTCCCACGGGCTGGCCCCGCAGTACTCTCGGCGCGATGGGGCTTAGCTTCCGGGTTCGGAACGGGACCGGGCGTGCCCCCCATGCTCTGGCCGCTGACCGGTGGGCGGCGCCCACCGTTACGGTGTCCTGGGTCTCATCTACGTGCCCTGGGGGCCGCATGGCGCATAGGAAAGGTGACTCGGGGGCATCCTCGTGCCCGGACCGCGCATGAGCGCTGTGTCCCGCGGGCCGCGAGGTGCGGTTCCGGAAGAGCTCGGGCGATTAGTGCGGCTCGGCTGAGGACGTCGCCGCCCTTGCACCTGCCGTCTATCGACCAGGTAGTCTACCTGGGCCCTTACCGGAAGGAGAACTAATCCCTGGAACGGCTTCCCGCTTAGATGCCTTCAGCGGTTATCCGCGCCGCACGCGGCTACCCGGCCGTGCCGTTGGTCGACAACCGGTTCACCGGAGGTGCGTCCACCCCGGTCCTCTCGTACTGGGGGCAGCCTCCATCGATTCTCCTGCGCCCACGGAGGATAGGGACCGAACTGTCTCACGACGTTCTGAACCCAGCTCGCGTACCGCTTTAAACGGCGAACAGCCGTACCCTTGGGACCTGCTCCAGCCCCAGGATGCGATGAGCCGACATCGAGGTGCCAAACCTTGCCGTCGATGTGGACTCTTGGGCAAGATCAGCCTGTTATCCCCGGAGTACCTTTTATCCGTTGAGCGACGGCCCACCCACTCGGGGCCGCCGGATCACTAGAGCCTGCTTTCGCACCTGCTCGGCTTGTGGGCCTCGCAGTCAAGCCCGCTTGTACTCTTGCATTCAAAAGGACGGTTGCCGACCGTCCCGAGCGGACCTTCGCGCGCCTCCGTTACCCTTTAGGAGGCGACCGCCCCAGTCAAACTGCCCGCCTGGCACGGTCCCCGAGCCGGTTGACGGCCTCGGGTTAGGACGCCGGTCGCGCGAGGGCAGTATTCCAAGGGCGGCTCCCCGGGGGCTGGCGCCTCCGGATCGATGCCTCCTGCCTATCCTCTACACGCGGGACCAGCGGCCAATGCCAAGCTGCAGTGAAGGTTCACGGGGTCTCTCCGTCCTTCCGCGGGTAAGTCGCATCTTCACGACCAGTGCAATTTCACCGGGTCCATGGTCGAGACAGCGCCCAAGTCGTTGCGCCTTTCGTGCAGGTCGGAACTTACCCGACAAGGAATTTCGCTACCTTAGGACCGTTATAGTTACGGCCGCCGTTTACCGGGGCTTGGCTTCGGGGCTTCGCGCGATGCGCTAACTCCTCCGCGTGACCTTCCGGCACCGGGCAGGCGTCAGACCCTATACGTCGCCTTGCGGCTTCTGCAGAGTCCTGTGTTTTTGGTAAACAGTCGCTTGGGCCTCTCCACTGCGGCCCGCCTCCGCTCCCGGAGCAAGTCCGTTCACGTACGCGCGGGCACCCCTTCTCCCGAAGTTACGGGGCCATTGTGCCGAGTTCCTTGACCATGGTTGACCCGATCGCCTCGGTATGTTCTACCCACCCACCTGTGTCGGTTTGCGGTACGGGCGCGCACGCGCCTGCCTAGGGGTTTTTCTAGGGACCTCGGGCTCACTCGCTTCGCTTGATCGCTTCGTCCGGAGCCTCGCCCTCGTGCGGACCGGATTTCCCTGGTCCGCGGGCCGCGCTCCATCACGGGGACGTCCAGAACCCCGCCGAGCCACCCCCATCCGTCGCCCCGTCGGTCGTAGCGCCGCGTGCGCGGTGCAGGAATGTCTGCCTGCTGCGCGTCGGCTACGCCTCCCGGCCTCGCCTTAGCCCCCGACTGACCCTGGGAGGATTAGCCTTGCCCAGGAAACCTCGGGTTCACGGCGGACGAGTTACTCTCTCGTCTCTCGCTACTCATGCCAGCATTCTCACTCCCATGCGCTCCACCGCCGGTCGCCCGGCGGCTTCACCGCCCATGGGAAGCTCCCCTACCGATTCTACTTAGGTAAAATCCCGCCGCTTCGGTGTCCAGCTTAGCCCCGTGTATTGTCGGCGCATGTCCACTCGACCAGTGAGCTGTTACGCACTCTTTGAATGCATGGCTGCTTCTAAGCCAACATCCTGGTTGTCTGGGCGGACGCACATCCTTTGCCACTCGGCTGGAACTTGGGGACCTTAGCGGGCGGTCCGGGCTGTTTCCCTCTCGAGCACACAGCTTAGCCCACATGCTCTGACTGCCGCGCTCTGGGCCGCCGGCATTCGGAGTTCGGTTGGATTCGGTAGGCGGCGAAGCCCCCTCGTCCATCCGGTGCTCTACCTCCGGCGGTGAACGCGCGACGCTAGCCCTAAAGCTATTTCGGGGAGAACGAGATATCTCCGGGTTTGATTGGCCTTTCACCCCTATCCGCAGGTCATCGCCGCCGTTTTCAACCGACGTGCGTTCGGCCCTCCACGGGGTCTTACCCCCGCTTCAGCCTGCCCACGGATAGCTCACCCGGCTTCGCGTCCGCGGCGCGGGACTCAAGTCGCCCTGTTAAGGCTCGCTTTCGCTCCGGCTCCCTTTCGGTTAACCTCGCCCCGCGCCAGCGACTCGCTGGCTCATTCTACAAAAGGCACGCCGTCACACCCCGAAGGGTGCTCCGACTGCTCGTGGGCGCACGGTTTCAGGTACTGTTTCACTCCCCTCCCGGGGTGCTTTTCACCTTTCCCTCACGGTACTGGTGCGCTATCGGTCACAGGGTAGTACTCAGGCTTGGATGGTGGTCCACCCAGGTTCGGACCGGGTTTCACGTGCCCGGCCCTACTCAGGGACCGCGTCGCGCCGTCCGGTCTGGGTTCGCGTACGGGGCTGTCACCCGCTGCGGCCGGCCCTCCCATGCCGTTCCGCTCCCCAGCCGGACCTGCGCCCGGGGGCGGCAGCCCCCGGATGCGCGGCCCTGCAACCCCGTCGGCGGAACCCCTGCCGGGTATGCCCGCTCGACGGTTTGGCCATCGGTCCCCTTTCGCTCGCCGCTACTCGGGGAGTCTCGAGATTGATTTCCTCTCCTCCGGGTACTTAGATGTTTCAGTTCCCCGGGTTGTCCTCCCCACCCCTATGTGCTCGGGGTGGGGATATGCACACTGCTGTGCATGGGTTCGCCCATTCGGAGACCCCCGGGTCGAAGGATGTGTGCTCCTCGCCGGGGATTATCGCAGCTTGCCGCGTCCTTCATCGGCTCCCTGTGCCAAGGCATCCGCCGTGCGCCCGTGGTATCTTGCGGGACCGCATCGGGCCCGCGGGATATCCACGTGTCGCTAATTAAGTTAAATTAATCGATATCATGAATAGCGCTCGTATGTCGCAATTCGGGTAATCTCATACCGCGGCACAGTAGTTGACTGTGCTCGCGATCAGATGCTCCTCACTCATATATAAGTGAATTCTTCTTGTTTGGATCGGATGAATGATTGCTATCATTCTGTCTGATAAATCGCAGAAAAGAATCGAGTCTGGAAGAATGATCTTCCATCTCTCTCCTATCGCTATGCGGCTCTCAAGGTACGCGGGTGCGACCCCGGGGACCGGGTGCTGCGGGGACATATCCTGGCGGACATCTACCGGACGGGCTCCTGCCCTCTATTCGAGTTAAAGTGTTTTCTCTCTAAGAATGTATCTCCCTAGAAAGGAGGTGATCCAGCCGCACCTTCCGGTACGGCTACCTTGTTACGACTTCACCCCCCTCACCCTCCACACCTTCGGCGCCTCCCCCCTTGCGGTTGGGCCGGCGACTTCGGGTGCAGACGACTCGGGTGGTGTGACGGGCGGTGTGTACAAGGCCCGGGAACGCATTCACCGCGGCATGCTGATCCGCGATTACTAGCAACTCCGACTTCATGGGGGCGGGTTGCAGCCCCCAATCCGAACTGGGGCCGGCTTTCCGGGATCCGCTCCCCCTCGCGGGGTGGCATCCCTCTGTACCGGCCATTGTAGCACGTGTGCAGCCCAGGGCATAAGGGGCATGATGACTTGACGTCGTCCCCGCCCTCCTCCGCCTTGACGGCGGCGGTCCCGCGTGGGTTCCCGGCATCACCCGATGGCAACACGCGGCGGGGGTTGCGCTCGTTGCGGGACTTAACCCAACATCTCACGACACGAGCTGACGACAGCCATGCACCACCTGTATGGGCTCCTCTCGGCCACGGGGTCTCCCCCGCTTCACCCATATGTCAAGCCCTGGTAAGGTTCTTCGCGTTGCTTCGAATTAAGCCACATGCTCCGCTGCTTGTGCGGGCCCCCGTCAATTCCTTTGAGTTTTAGCCTTGCGGCCGTACTCCCCAGGCGGGACGCTTAATGCGTTGGCTGCGGCACGGGGGGATCGTCCCCCCACACCTAGCGTCCATCGTTTACGGCTGGGACTACCAGGGTATCTAATCCTGTTCGCTCCCCCAGCTTTCGCGCCTCAGCGTCGGTCTCGGCCCAGAGGGCCGCCTTCGCCACCGGTGTTCCACCCGATATCTGCGCATTCCACCGCTACACCGGGTGTTCCACCCTCCCCTACCGGACCCAAGCCGCGGAGGTTCCGGGGGCTTCGGGGGGTTGAGCCCCCCGCTTCGACCCCCGGCCTGCCGGGCCGCCTACGCGCGCTTTACGCCCAATGAATCCGGATAACGCTCGCCCCCTACGTATTACCGCGGCTGCTGGCACGTAGTTAGCCGGGGCTTCTTCTGCAGGTACAGTCTTGACTCTTCCCTGCTGAAAGCGGTTTACGACCCGAAGGCCTCCGTCCCGCACGCGGCGTCGCTGCGTCAGGGTTCCCCCCATTGCGCAAGATTCCCCACTGCTGCCTCCCGTAGGAGTCTGGGCCGTGTCTCAGTCCCAATCTGGCCGGTCGGTCTCTCAACCCGGCTACCCGTTGTCGGCACGGTGGGCCGTCACCCCGCCGTCTACCTGATGGGCCGCGGAGCCATCCCCTCCCGTCGGGGCTTTAGCCGGGGTGCCATGCGGCACCCCGGGGTATCCGGTATTACCCGTCCTTTCGGGCGGCTATCCCGGGGGAGGGGGCAGGTTCTCCACGTGTTACTCAGCCGTTCGCCACTCGCTTC
>NZ_QRJA01000059.1:0-1691 GCF_003471405.1 Collinsella sp. AM20-15AC | reverse complement strand
GGAGGGGCGCCGGGGGCGGGAATCTGGGCGTACACATTTCCTACACAGTTTGGAATCCGACTAACGTTTGCCAGCCGTTAACTACCGCTCGCCGAGCATCTCTTTATATAAGGCAGTCTCATGGTTAAAGCGGATACGTTCCCCTAGCTAAAGCACAGCCAGCATCGAGCAACTCATCACGTTCTTCCACCGAGAACCCCTCGGCGTAGACGCGCACCACTGGTTCGGTCCCGCTAGGACGGACCAGCAGCCACGTGTCATCCTCGAATGCCAAACGCAAGCCATCCATATGACTAACGTTTTGCGGCACCTTGCCACAAATCGACTTGGGGTTTACGCCCGGCAGCAGCGTTCGTAACGTTTCGGCATCTTCGGCCTCAAGGCGCAAATCGCGTCGACCGTAACTCGTCTTACCAAAACTGTCCTCGAGTTGGTCGACCAGAACGCCCAAAGGCGCGTCCGTCTTTGCCATAAGCTCACACAGAATCAGACAGGCGAGGATTCCATCGCGCTCGGGCATATGCGCGGCGATGCCGATACCACCGGCTTCTTCGCCGCCCATGAGGACGCCGCCCTTCTTCATCTCCGCCGCTATATATTTGAAACCGACTGGTTTGACGGTCACGCGGCAGCCAAGCGCCTCGGCAATGCGACGCACGAGCGTCGAGCACGAAAGATTGACGACGACGCGCCCCTCCAAATTACGAAATTGAACCAAGTCGCCCAAAACGAGCGCCATGATCTGATGCGGATGTATATATCTGCCGCGCTCGTCAACCGCGCCGATACGGTCGGCGTCGCCGTCGGTCACCAGGCCAGCGCAAGCTCCGTCCTCGATAACCGTATGCTCGCAAGCGTCCACCCACGGCTCAACGGGGTCGGGACAGATATCTTCTTGGTCAGGCGCCTGCCCGGCGTGAATCTCGTGCACCTCAACGCCAAGCTCGCGCAGCAAGTCGGCTAGATAGCCCTGGGCTGCGCCGCCCATGGGGTCAACAACCACGCGCAGGTGCGCGGCGCGGATGGCTTCGGCATCGACAAACGATGCCACCGCTTGCATATAGTCAGGAATGATATCCGCGGTGCGATATTGCCCCTCGATCCCCATTGGCTCGGGAGCCATGGTCTCTTCGAGCTCTTCGATGACATCCTGGTTGGCGGTCGAGCCGTCACCCATGCGAATCTTGAGACACAGATAACCCTGCGGATGATGGGACCCCGTCACCATGAGCGCGCCGCACGCCTCACCGTCATAAGCCGCCGCCCACGTAAGAGCAGGGGTCGGAACAGGTCGCGAAGCGAGCACGGCGTCTAGCCCGTGCGCTGCTAGCACACCCGCCGCAAGCTCAGCGAACTCGCGCGCCAGGGGCCGAGTGTCGAACCCTATATATACTGTTTTGCCCGGATTGGTCTTTTGCCACAACTCGCCGACGGCATCGGCGATACGGGCAACGTTATCGGCAGTGAAGTCCTCATCGACGCGAGCGCGCCAACCGTCAGTTCCAAAATGAATTATCGCGCACACGCGCAGACACCTCACAGTGTTTGGATCATGGTACGCATGAGGTATACCCGCGATACACACTCGGCAACCTGCCGGCACCAGCATTCACCATTTGGGCAAATGCTGCCGAGGACATGCAAGCAAAATCAGAACCACCCTTAAAAAGGGTGGTTTGCTCTTAGGGT
This sequence comes from Collinsella sp. AM20-15AC, assembly GCF_003471405.1. Classification (NCBI taxonomy): domain Bacteria; kingdom Bacillati; phylum Actinomycetota; class Coriobacteriia; order Coriobacteriales; family Coriobacteriaceae; genus Collinsella; species Collinsella sp. AM20-15AC. The sequence continues at coordinate 2 of NZ_QRJA01000059.1, read as the reverse complement.
AT
>NZ_QRJA01000058.1:0-1769 GCF_003471405.1 Collinsella sp. AM20-15AC | reverse complement strand
GTTATACCCTAAGAGCAAACCACCCTTTTTAAGGGTGGTTCTGATTTACCGAAAGCTAGTTGGAGGTGCTTCGTGATTCGATCTGACAATCCACCCGATAATGGCGTGAGCGGGGCGATGTATCTATTTGGCACGGCGCTCTTGTGGAGTTTTATCGGCATCCTCGTTCGCGCCAATTCGCAGTCAGCTCTTTTGATCGGTGCCGTCACGGCAATATTTATGGCGCTCTTTATCCTGCTCGTCGGCAGACCCGTCCTTCGCGTCAGCCGTCTTATTGTCCTTGTGGCCGTCTGCAACTTCGTGACGGGCACCACGTTTAACTTTGCCAACCAGCTCACGACGGTCGGCAACGCGATCGTTCTGCAGTACACCTCGATGATTTTCGTTATCGTGTATCAATCGCTCGCAACTCGCACGTTGCCCTCGCCTGCGAAGATTGCCTCCGTGGTGGTTGCTTTTACGGGTATGGGACTTTTCTTTTTAGGTGATTTGAGCGCCGAGGGCATGCTCGGAAATCTGCTTGCCGTCATTTCGGGCGCCACCTTTGGGCTGTGTTTCTTTTTAAACTCTCGCCCCGATGCGTCGCCCATGGTGTCCTCGCTCATCTCCTGCGGCATCTCGATACTTCCGATCGTCTATTTTGCCGGCGACCTAGGCTCCGTGAAACCCTTTGAGTGGGGGCTTATGCTGGTGCATGGCCTTTTTTGCAGCGGCCTTGCGAGTGTGCTGTATGCCAAGGGGATTGCGCGCACCAACGCGTTTGCGGCCAACTTGGTTTGCATGAGTGAGGTCGTGCTCGCTCCCTGCTGGTCGGCGCTCCTCTTTGGCGAGGTCTTTCGCTGGAACGAGTTTTTGGGCGCAGCGATGATCGTTTTGGTGATTGTGGCCAACTTGGCATCCGATGCTTTTGGCGACGGCTTTCTGGTGGCGCTTGTCCGCCATCGAAACAAAGAGCGTGCCTAATGGGATGCGCCTGCCGTTTACGGTAAAAAACACCCCGCTGAGCGACTGGTATTAAATAAGGCGAACCTGCATACCTATAATTGGTATCAAATCATTTGTGCCTGGCATGGGTGTTAGCAGCACACCAGGTACGCTTCGAGCCGTGGAATCGAACTCCCGGAATTGATATCAACAACGCGCGCGACGGGAGTGACGACGGTTCGAGATTCCTTATTGGGAGGAATTATGCTTGTCCAAGCAATCCTCGTCGGCTTAGTCGGAGCGTTTGGATGCCTCGACTACCAGCTCGGCACCCTCTACGCGTTCCGCCCCATCGTCCTGTGCCCGCTCGTGGGCCTGGTGCTGGGGGACCTGCAGACTGGCCTTGCCGTTGGCGCCAGCCTGGAGTTGCTGTTCATGGGCTCGATTTCCATCGGCGCCTACGTGCCGCCTAACGAAACCGTCGGCGGCGTGCTCGCCTGCGCGTTTGCCATTCAGCTCGGTCAGGGTACCGAGACGGCCATCGCGCTCGCCATGCCCATCGCCGTCCTTGCGCTGACGATCGGCAACATTACCAATGCCTTGTTCCCTGTGTTTGTCGATATGGCAGACAAGTTCGCCCTCAAGGGAAACCTCAAAGGCATCTACGCCGTTCATTGGGGAATTGGAATCTGGGGCTGCGTCGAGTACTTCCTGCTGTGCGGCGGCGCCTTCTATTTGGGTTCCGACGCCATCCAGGGCCTGCTCGACTTCATCCCGCCCTTCATCATCGACGGTTGCGGCGTTGCCGCCAACATCCTGCCGGCCATGGGCTTCGCCATGCTCGG
>NZ_QRJA01000057.1:0-1897 GCF_003471405.1 Collinsella sp. AM20-15AC | reverse complement strand
GGCACGTGCAGACCTTTCGTCATGGCCTCCTACCTTTCTTTCGGGCCCTTGTCAGGGCCGATTCGTTAGCGCCCCTCCGTGTGAGGCGTTATTGCTGACGACATATTTATATCCAAAATCAGCCCATACTTCCACCTTGCCCCCGAACGGTTTTTTATAGGGGGTGAACGGCATACACATATACTTCACGCATGGCACACTTTGATTTAATAAAGTTTATTTACGTGCTTAAATGCTTTTTCAAACCAAATAGCAAATGGAACTTAACTTTATTGAACCACCCTCAAATTGCATATTTCTAATAAAGCTATGAATAGAATTAGCGATTCATACCGCGTCTCAACCATTTTCATTTTTATTCAGAAAAAAGTTTGTCCTATTCATTTCTGGTATGCATATTACCGTTTACCAGACGCTTGGTACCGTTCACCGGAAGTTCAGTATAAGGCCCAGCGGATACCGGCTCGCTTTGCGGCCCCATTTGTAACAACTTGACTTCTCGGTATAGAAAAACGGACCCGCTTCCCCTAGGGAAACGGGTCCGTTTTCGATTATCTTCGGCCGATTTGGATAAGGCCCTCGAAAATCGTCGGAATCCTAGCGATCGAACTCCGCCAGTGCCTCGCCCAAAAGCCTCAGGCCCTCGCGAAGAACGTCTTCGCTCGCGCAGTAGCCCAGGCGTGCGCCGCAGGGAAGCTCAAAGCGGCTGCCGGGGACCAGCAGCACTCCCCTCTCGGCCAACAGGCGCTTACAGAATTCCTCGTCATCCTCGGGAATATCCAGCTGGATAAACGAGGTGGATATTCCCTGCGGGGCCGTCCAGGAAACGCGATGCTGCGTATCGATCCAAGCCTGCGCGATATCGCGGTTGCCAAACACGATCTTACGGTTGCGCTCGAGAATCTTGTCCTTGTGCTCGAGCACGTAGGTCGCCAGGGCGTCGTTGAACACGCCGCCGCAGATCATGGTGTAGTCACGATAGGTGCGGATGCGGTTGGACACCTCTTCGTTGGCCACGACCCAGCCCACGCGGGCCGCAGGCGTCGAATAGGTCTTGGACACCGAGTTGGTGACAATGGCCTTCTCGTACACGTCGGCCATCGACATAAAGGACTCGGTGTTCCCGAGCGGCAGATACACCTCGTCGCACAGCACGTAGGCGCCCACCGAACGGGCAATCTCGGCAATCTGCCCGAGCATATCGGCATCGAGCACCGTACCGATGGGGTTCGATGCGTTATTGATGCAGATGAGCTTGGTGTTGGGGCGCACCAAGCGCTTGAGCTCATCGATATCGGGCTTCCAGCCGAGCTCCTCGCGGAGCTCCCAATACTCGACCTCGGCACCCAGCGTACGCGGAATCTCGTAGAGCGGCGCATAGGTAGGCCACTCGGCAATCACGTGATCGCCGGGCTCCACAACGGCCATGATGGCGTTGAGGTTGGCGCCCGTGCAGCCATTGGTCTGCAGAATGTGATCGGGATTGACATCGCGACGATACAGCTTGGCGACCTCGGCCTTAAATTCCGGCGATCCCTCGATCCAGCCGTAGTTCATCTTCTCGCGATCCAGGCGCTCGTAGAACGTGGCGCCGTCCTGCTCGTCCAGTGCGCGAAGCTCGCCCATGGTCAGCGACGAGATCGTCGACTGAGCGATATCCCAGGTAGCACTCTTCTCCCAAACGTTGAGCCATTCCTCAACACCGATTGTCTTGATATCCATGGCCACCTTATCTGATCTTCATTTAGCGTCATTAAACATGAATGGGGCGGTGCGAAAGATCCGCACCGCCCCAATGGGGGACATCTAATGGCAGCTAGATGTTTGTAGTAAGACCTGTACGGGTCTTTGAAAACCTTAGAGGTCCTCGCGCCAGAAGGGCATGCTCATGCAGCGC
>NZ_QRJA01000056.1:0-2028 GCF_003471405.1 Collinsella sp. AM20-15AC | reverse complement strand
TGGGCATCATCGGCGCGTTCTTCGGCGTGCTGGCGTAAGGGCCCGGCTGCATAGATTTTCGTTGCAACCTGGAAAGGGGATGGAGCAGGCCTATGCCCTCCATCCCCTTTTTGTATAGAAGGAGTTCGTATGTTCGCGAAGGATCGCGAAGCAATGCGCCTGACGCCGGCAGAGGTCAGGCTGATTCTTATTGAGTCCCTGCAGTGGTGCGCCAACAACGCGGTCTACTTTTTGGGGCTTATCGGTGCGGCCACGTATGATCTGGCTGGCACGGCCTTTTTGGTTGCCGCCATTACGCTCGTGCGCAATCTTATGACGTCGGTGGGCAATATGGTGTCGGGCTCGGTCATCGATCGCTTTGGACCGCGCCGGACGTCGTTTGTGACGTGCGTGATTACGGCAGTGCTATCGCTTGGCGTGGGGTTGGCGCCGTTGTCTGTCCCCGGGCTTGTGTTTGCCGCGTGCGTCTTGGGACTTGCGGGCGGCTTTATCAACACCTGCACGCATGCGTTTCCGGGATACCTGGAGTCGACCACCGAGGGCCGTACCCGCGTGAACGGCCTCATGGTGTTCTACAGCAATATCGCCTATACCGCTGGCCCGCTGCTCGGCGGTGCCATCGTGAGCTGTTTTGCCACGCAATCGGTCTATCTGCTCATGGCGGGCATGATGGGTGTGGCGGCCGTGCTCTCCTTGGGCTGTCACGAGTGTGTTGCTCCCGCAAAAGGGGAGAAGCCGAAGGGCGGTATTTTGGGCGGCATGGCCGAGGGTGCGCGACTTACGTTTCGCGACCACGACCTGCGCCTCATCTTTATCTCGGGCTTTTTGGGTTTCTTTGCGTTTGGCGCGTTCGATTCGCTGGAGTCGTTGTTCTATCGCGATGTGCTCAACGTGGATATCGTCTGGCTGGGCTGGCTGTCCTCGGTCGTGGGCCTCACTTCCTCGGTGGGCGCGTTCATCCTGACCAAGCTTTCTGCCCGCCATGTCAACCTGCGATTGCTGCTCGGCGCGCTCATGGCCGTGGGCATTGGGTCCATGGTGTACGTGGGCACCGATATGCTGGGGGTCGCGATTATCGGTCAGGCGATTAACGGTCTGGCCTGGGGATTCCTGGAACCGCTGCAGATGATCTTGATTCAGGAGCGCGCCGACATCAAATACCTGGGGCGCATTACCGGCTTTGTGCGTTTTGGCCTGATGAGCGCCGGCGTGCTGCCGCTGCTGGCGGCTCCGTTTTTGGCGGAGGCTTTGGGCGTTCAGGCGGTGCTGTTTGGGGCATCGACCATTATTGCGCTGGTAGGAACGCTGTTCTTTGTCACACAAGGGAGGCGCCAGAGGCGTTAGCTATACATTCAATTCTAATTTAATACCACTCACCAGAGAATTTCGACCGTTCACCGAGGATTGGAGCAGATTGATAAGTGGTATTAAAAACACATTAGGTGTATGTCTATAATTGGTATCGAAAAGAAACGCGATGTATAGAGTTGCGTGCAGGACAGAAAGGAAAAGCCATGAAGGAAACCGAGAAGATCGAGATCATGCACTTTAGCCAGGAGGGCTACGTCGAGGACGGCAAGAACGTCTACGAGGCCGGCAAGAAGATGACCGCGCTCGCCGACAAGGTCGCCGACGAGGGCTACGACGCCGTGTTCCTGATGGGCGTCGGCGGCACCTGGGACGAGCTCATGCAGCTCGAGTACCTCATGAACAAGTTCGGCGACCGCGACCTCGAGGTCTACCTGATCCACGCCGCCGAGTGGAACGTCATGGGCCACAAGCGCATGACCGAGAAGTCCGTCGTGCTCACCGCCTCCGAGTCCGGCACCACCCCCGAGGTCCTCGAGGCCGTCAAGAAGATGAAGGAAAAGGGCATTCGCGTCTACGCCATGACCAAGCCCGAGGGTCTCATCGGCCAGGCTGTCGGCGCCGAGAATTGCGTCAAGATGGCTTCCGATCATGGTAACGGCGGCTGCGAGATGGGCTACTACCTCGCCGACTGCTTCGGCCTGCGCCTGCTCAACCGCC
>NZ_QRJA01000055.1:0-2112 GCF_003471405.1 Collinsella sp. AM20-15AC | reverse complement strand
CGTGGGAGGCCAGGGCGCCGCTGACCGGTGGACGGCACCGAGCCGTCTGATGACTTGAAGAAGGGGGAGGCCTCGCGGCCTCCCCCTTTTTTGCGTTAAAAGGCGACATTCTCTATTTAATTAAATCAATCCTATCATCCGCCGGTGAATATAAACGTTCACCGTTCTGTGGCTGGTTCTCTGTTCTCAATGGACTAATATTTGCTTTAGCGCACTGCTGCGCTTGTCCTGTTTTACACGGGTCGTTTTATTGATTGTGACGGAAGGACTCACATGGCAGATGTTCATGAGCTGCTTGATACTTGGATTGCCAATGTCAAGGACGAGGAGCTCCTCGCTGAGCTCAACACGATGAAGGAGCAGGGTGATGAGGACGCCATCACCGACGCTTTCTTCCAGGATCTCGCCTTCGGTACTGCCGGTCTTCGCGGCACTATCGGTGCAGGCACCAACCGTATGAATATCTATACGGTCGGTCGCGCGACGCAGGGTTTTGCTGACTATCTCAATGCGACCTTCGAGCATCCGACGGTAGCCATCGCTCGCGATAGCCGCAATAAGGGTGAACTGTTCGTTAAGACGACGGCTGCCATTCTTGCGGCAAACGGTGTGACTGCCCTCGTGTATCCCAAGATTTCTCCTGTGCCGACGCTCTCCTGGGCCGTCCGTGATCTTAAGTGCTCCGGTGGCATTTGCATGACTGCTAGTCATAACCCGGCGCCGTATAACGGCTATAAGGCCTATGGCCCCGACGGCTGCCAGATCACCAGCGAGGCCGCCGATGCAATTTCTAAGGCTATCGCCGAGACCGATACATTCACCGGCGTGAAATCCATGGACTTTGATGAGGCTCTTGAGCAGGGTCTGGTCAAATGGATCGACGACTCGTGCCTCGAGCGTTATTACGACGCCGTTCTCGCGCGCGGCGTGACCAACCTTTCTGCCGAGGAGATCGCTGGCGCTCCGCTTAAGCTTGTCTATACGCCGCTGAATGGTACCGGCCTCATTCCCGTCACCACGGTGCTCGAGCGCGCTGGCGTCACTGATATCACGGTTGTTCCCGAGCAGAAGGAACCTAACGGCGATTTCCCGACCTGCCCGTATCCTAACCCCGAGATCCGTCAGGCCATGCAGAAGGGCATCGATCTCTGCGAGCAGGTTCACCCCGATCTGCTGCTTGCAACCGATCCCGACGCCGACCGTGTTGGCGTTGCCGTTAAGAATGGCGATGACTATCTGCTGCTGACCGGCAATGAGATGGGCGTTCTGCTGCTCGACTATATCTGCAAGACCCGTGCTGCCCGCGGTGAGGACCTCACTAAGAAGGTTGCCGTTACTACTATCGTTTCTTCCGCCATGGTTGACGCTCTGGCCGACGAGTACGGTTTTGAGCTCCGCCGCTGCCTGACGGGCTTCAAGTACATCGGCGACATCATTACCTCGCTTTCCGATGCTGGCGAGGTCGATCGCTTTATCTTTGGTTTCGAGGAGAGCTACGGCTATCTGGCTGGCGACCACGTGCGCGACAAGGACGCCGTGAGCACTTCGCTGCTGATTTGCCAGATGGCGCAGTATTACAAGCTCCAGGGTAAGAACCTCGCCGATGCGATGCACGAGCTGTACGAGAAGTATGGCTACTACCACAACAAGACGATTTCGCTGAGCTATCCGGGTGCTGAGGGTGCGGCAAAGATGGCCGGCATCATGTCCGGTCTGCGCGAGAACCCGCCTGCGGAGCTTGCTGGGTCCAAGATTGAGGCCGTCGTGGACTACAACACCTGCGTGAACGGCCTGCCGAAGGCTAACGTCATTGAGTTCGATCTTGAGGGCGGCAACAAGGGTATTGTTCGTCCTTCCGGCACCGAGCCCAAGATTAAACTGTACATCTTCGCCAAGGGCGCGGATGCCGCCGAGGCTGATGCAGCACTTGACGCGATCGAGGAATCCGGTCGCAAGCTGTTGGCCTAAGGCTTTGAAAGCCTATTTCTATAGATAGACGGAGGAGGGGATCTCGGAAACGAGGTCCCCTCTTTATTACCGGTAAATACAGCTGAGAATTCCGGATTGTGTAGGAAATGTGTACGCCCAGATTCCCGCCCCCGGCGCCCCTCC
>NZ_QRJA01000054.1:347-2432 GCF_003471405.1 Collinsella sp. AM20-15AC | reverse complement strand
TCCCTGTACGCGCCGTCCGTCGGGCCCGGGGCCGCCGAGCCCTTCGCGAGGACGCGGACCTGGAGCGCCTCTACGCGGTAGCCGATGCCGGTCGTGCCGGCGCGGGCCCCGTCGCTGGCCCAGCCGAGCCAGCCGTAGTCCTGCACGTAGGCGCGGTACCACACGTCGTAGTACTCGGAGAGGTCGCCGGTCAGGCGCATCTTCACGCACTCGACCGCCCTGCCCTGGCCGGTGGTGCCCGCCACGGCGCCGCCCGAGACCTCGTCCTGCCAGCCGACGCCGGAGACGTGGGCGCTGTAGGACAGGCCGCCGGAGACCGGCGAGGAGACCTCGGCGGCGATCGCCTCGACGGCGCGGGACTGGCCGGTCGTGCCGGCGGTGCCGCCGTTGCCGACGGCGGGCTGCCAGCCGACGCCGGAGACGTGGGCCCTGAGGCTGAGCGAGGGGACGGAGAGCTCGGCGGGGTCGCCCGTCGAGGGGGCGTCGCCGCCCTTCTCGACGAGGACGGCCTGGAGGGCCTCTGCCTGGACGCCGAGCCCCTCGGTGCCCGCGGCCTCGCCGTCCTTGGCCCAGCCGAGCCAGCCGTAGCCGGCCGCGTGGACGCGGTACCACACGTCGTAGCGCTCGGAGACGGGGCCGGAGAGGGACACCCTCACGGCCTGGACGGCGCGGCCCTGCCCCACCGTGCCGGCGTAGGAGGGGGCGGAGGCGGCGTCCTGCCAGCCGATGCCGGCCACGTGGGCCGCGACGGAGACGGAGCTCCCCTCGCCCGCCCCCTCGAGGGAGGCGCGCACGGCCTGGAGCGCGAGGCCCCTGCCGGTCGTGCCGACGTCCTCGCCGCCGCCCACCGCGGGCAGCCAGCCGCGCTCGGCGACATGGCCCTGCAGGACGAGCGACGGGCCGGAGGCGGCGCCGGAGACGTAGGCCCCCTCGGCCGGGCCGGGGGCGCCGGAGCCCTTCGCGACGAGGGCGACCTGAACGGCGGTGAGGCCCGAGGCGCCGGACTCGACGCCGGAGGGCTCGCCGGCGCTCGCCCAGCCGAGCCAGCCGCGCGCGGAGTCACAGGAGCGGTACCAGACGTCGTAGCGCTCCGCGAGGCCGCCGGACAGCTCGAAGCGGACGGCCTTGAGCTGGAGCCCGCCGCCCGAGGCGCCGAGTTGCGCCCCGTCGGAGCTGGTCTCCCCCTGCCAGCCGGAGCCCAGCAGCAGGCCGCGGTAGCAGACCGACCCGTCGGACTCGAGGTTGTCGACGGTCGCGGCGACGGAGCCCAGCACGGGCCCCCTCTCGGAGCCGAGCGTCAGGACCCCGCCCGAGAACGACGAGCCCGCCGGCGAGCCGGCGACGGAGATGGACGACCCGGACAGGCGCTCGCCGGCGCCGCGGAAGGCCCCGCCGGCCGGCCCCGGCGCGGCGCCGCCCTTGGGGACGAGCACGACCTGGACGGCCTGGACGGCCTTCGACAGGCCAACCGTGCCCGCGGACGCGCCGTCCTTGGCCCAGCCGAGCCAGCCGTAGTCGGAGCAGTGCACGCGGTACCAGACGTCGTAGGACGAGGCGGCCTCGCCGGAGAGCCTGAACTGGAGCGCCTCGACCGCCAGGGAGCGCCCGGTGGTGCCGGCGGTCCCCGAGGTCCAGCCCTGCCAGCCGACGTTCGAGACGTGGGCCCTCACCTCGAGGGAGGAGGATCCGTGCCCGTACCAGGAGACGGAGCCCGAGAGGGCCTCGAGGGCGCGGCCCTGCCCGGTGGTGCCGGCGACGGCGCCGTCCGAGACGGAGCCCTGCCAGCCGATGCCGGCGACGTGGGCGCGGTAGGAGACGGAGGGGGGCTCGGAGGACCTGTCGACGAACGGGGTGGCGGTGTCGCCCGGGGCGGGGTCGCCCTTGGGCAGGACCGCGACCTGGACGGCCTGGACGGCGCGGCCGTAGCCCGCCGAGCCGGCGTCGGCGCCGTCGCACGCCCAGCCCAGCCAGCCGAACTCGGCGGAGTGGACGCGGTACCAGACAGTGTAGCGGGCCGACAGCTCCCCGGACAGCCTGACCCTCAGGGCCTCGACGGCGCGGGACTGGCCGGTCGTGCCGGCGGTG
>NZ_QRJA01000054.1:0-337 GCF_003471405.1 Collinsella sp. AM20-15AC | reverse complement strand
GGCCGGTCGTGCCGGCGGTGCCGCCGTTGCCGACGGCGGCCTGCCAGCCGACGTTGGAGACGTGGGCCTCGACGGATATGGCGTCGGCGCCGAGGGGCTCGCCGGTCGAGGCGTCGGACAGGACGAGGCGCAGCGCCTCGAGGGGGAGCCCCCTGCCGGTCGTGCCGGCGACCTCGCCGCCGGCGACGGCGCCCATCCAGCCGATATTGGAGACGTGGGCCGAGTATGAGAGCGAGACGGGCGCGGCCGCCTCGGACCGGGCGGGCTCCGCCTGGGCGCCGTCGGCCTGCGAGGCCTCGGGCTGGGAGGCGTCGGCCTGCGCGGGCTGGGCGGCGTC
>NZ_QRJA01000053.1:0-2470 GCF_003471405.1 Collinsella sp. AM20-15AC | reverse complement strand
TGTGCGGATGAATGTGGGAAGTGTTCGGATGAAGTTGCCAATCAAGGATCAGCTCCGCTGTGACACGTGGGTTGATTTTCAATCTCAACGCAACAGCCTGAACGGGCCCCGCGTTTCCGCAGCTAGCGCAACGCGGGAATAGCTCCCGGCACCTGGCCGTCGCACCGTTTCCGCAGGTGGAGAGGCTATGGAGGCCGGTGCCCCCATGCCGCCGCCGCATGCTCCGCCAGCCCGCCGCGCAGCCGTTCCGGACTCAGCGCAACGGGCCCTCCGGCCCATGTCCCGGCCCGCCGCCTATCCCGCCAGCGGCCCCTCGCCCCTCGCGGCCCTGGCCCTGTCGATGCAGCCGGGCGTGAGGTCGAGCTCGCCGGGCGCCAGCTCCTCTATCCCGAACGCGTCCATGAGGGCGGAGGCGTCCTCCCCGAGGGCCATCCGCAGCACGCGCGCCGGCGTCAGGAACCCGAGCGCCCCCCTCGGCTCGGAGTTCACCTGCGACATGAGCAGCGCGCAGTCCGCCGCCGTCAGCCGGTCGAACCTGGCCCCGGCGCCCTTGGGCAGCAGCTTCCTGATCTCCACGTGGTTCTTCTCGCACGCGCCCTTCTGCTGGCTCTGCCGGGGGTCGCAGTAGAAGAGCCTGGTCTCGCCGTCCCGCTCGCCGATCAGCGCCGCGATGGCGCCCTCGTCGGCGAACTCGCTCCCGTTGTCGGTGAGCACGGCGCCGAAGGCGCGCCTCGCGCCGTCCTCGCCGAGGACCCCGCGCAGGGAGGAGAGCGCCGCCAGGACCGAGGCGCACGTGCCGTCCGGCAGCGGCAGGGCCAGCTGGAAGCGGCTCGGGCGGTGCAGGAGCGTGAGGAGCCTGGCGGAGTCGCCCCTGGAGCCCTCGACGGTGTCCATCTCCCAGGCCGCGGCGCAGGCGTCCTCGCCGAGCGCGAGGAACGACGCGTGCGACCTGCGCGCCGAGTGGGACATCGCCCTCCCCGGGGCCCGGCGCGACCTCGGCCTGTAGCCGACCTTGCGCCTGAGCTCCATGTTCGTCATGCCGTCGTAGCCGGCGTCCACCCACCTGTAGACGGTGGAGGCGCTGAGCCCGGGGGTCGCCGCCGCTATCTGCTGCGGGGAGAGCCCGCGCGCGAGCCCGTCCCTGATGGCCGCGAGCTTGGCGGCGGCGCCCTCCTCGGTCTCGTCGATCCCGGACCTGCTGCCCGAGAGCTCGGCGTCGGCCGCCTCCTGCGCCCTCCTGGCGCTGTAGAACACCCTGGGCCTCCTCGAGCAGCCGTAGCCCCTCCTGTGCGAGCAGCCGTTGCAGCACCTCGGCCACGAGGAGAGCCTGGGGCAGGCCCCCGACAGGTCCGCGGGAGCGGGCTCGCCGTAGCGCGAGCGCGGCGCCGTGACGTAGCGGTGCGCCGCCACCTCCCTGGTCACGGTCGATGGCGACCTGCCGAGCTCCGCGGCGATCTCGCGGGCGCTGCGGTTGAGGTCGAGCATCCTCTCGACCGTGTTCCTCTCATGCCTCGTGAGCCTCCCGTACGACCTCCCGGACGGCTTCGGTCTGGACATTTCGGCCTCCCTCCATCGCGGGCCGGGGGATTCCGGCCCCTCTGGGGTTGCCTACCCGGATTCGCGCCTCAGGACTCAGCGCAACGCGTTGCGCTGAGTCCTGAGTCTGTTGCAATGAAGATGAGAATCAAGGGCTGTGACACGTGCCGGTTACCTTTAATGGATATGAGGTGAATGGGGCGATTGTTTTGCTATACTCTCTCCGCACGGGCGATTGGCGCAACGGTTAGCGCAGGTGCTTTACACGCACAAGGCTGGGGGTTCGAATCCCTCATCGCCCACCATTGAATTGGAAACGGTCCTCGCAAAGGGACCGTTTTTGTTTGGGCCCAGCGCATGGGATTCGAACCCGACAGGGTGCGAAGCTGAGGAAACGCGAAGCGTTTTCCAGCGCAGCACGCGAGGGCCGCAGGCCCGAAGCGAAAGCGGGCGGCGCCAGCCGCACGCGGACATCCCTCATCGCCCACCACTGAATTGTTAGGCCTCCAGCGATGGAGGCCTTTCCTTTTCAGGCCCAGCGCATGGGATTCGAACCCGCCAGCACGTCTGTCACAAAGGCCGTGGCCAAAAAATGGCAAAAATGAGTACTGCTACCTTGCTTACAACATATCAGAAGATAATATTTGCTTAAGTTACGCAACATATGTCCATTATAAGGACTAGCAATTGGATCAAAATCGTACATTCATCGCCATTTCGACTAGCTATCTGGCCTTATTAGTCCAAAATTGCTGCTACCAAATCGGTAACAGTACTCATATTTGATGTTTTTTGACCAGCAGGTCTCCCCGCCTTAGCAAATCTAAGGCAAAACGGGCTCCAGACCGCCGAATCGTGCCGCATATGGCACATCCGCAGTCCGGAACGGTGGCGCGCGCAGACGTGGTGTAAGAGCGTCCCGAGGTCCGTCGCT
>NZ_QRJA01000052.1:0-3110 GCF_003471405.1 Collinsella sp. AM20-15AC | reverse complement strand
CTCGAGGCTGGGGTAGAGGTGGTAGAAGCCGTCGAAAAGGCTCTTGACTACTTTCGATTGATGCTCAGTGCCCATTGTATTCGCTACGATTAAACTCGGCACAGGGGATACTGGTTTTCCGTGCGAAAACGCTCATGCCGCTAAATTGAGCGACCGCCTGTACTGCAGCGGGATCATCCGCCCGAGCGATCCCTTAATCCGTCGCCCGTTGCGCCAATCGGCAGAAGCCACGCGTGGACGCTAATCGCTCGAGCGAATCGTCGTCGGTTTCCGTTTAACGATTTCTTTTTCCGCTATTATCCGACCCTCGGACTTCCTCGTGATAGAAGTAGTCCACGATCACCGGATGCCCCTGGGGGACTCTGCCATAAGGCATTTCGTTGTCCACAAAGGGGCAATCGTACTTCTTGGCCATTTCCTCGGCTTTTACTTCAAGCGCTTCAAAATAGCTACGGTTGCGCTTGTTATAGATCTCATCGTAAAGCGGTACGAGATTGGGATGTTTCTCGGCGATATAATCCAGGATCGCTTTTTTGAAACCACCCCGAAGATTGAGATTTTCGAGCCAAAACAAATCGCACCGATCTTTTACTCGCTCAAAAATCATCTCAAAATCCGTGATGCCGGGAAATACCGGGGACACGAAGCAGACCGTACGGATACCTTCGTCATACACCTGCTTCATAGCAGCGATACGACGCTCGATGCTCGACGCGGAGTCCATATCGTTCTTGAAGTTCTCATCCAGCGTGTTGATCGACCATGAAACGGTCACTCGTCCAAGCCTCTTCAGCAGATCGATATCCCGTACCACAAGATCGGACTTTGTGCAGATCAGAATATCTGCATCGCTGCCAATCAGCTGCTCCAGGAGTTTCCTGGTATTCCCGAATCGCTCCTCCTGTGGATTGTAGCCATCCGTCACAGAACCGATAACCACCCGCTGTCCAGCGTATTTCTTCGGATTCTTGATTTCCGGCCAATGCTTCACATCAAGAAAGGTGCCCCATTCCTCCTTGTGTCCGGTAAAGCGCTTCATAAAGGAGGCATAGCAATACTTGCAGGCATGCGTGCAGCCTACATAGGGATTGACCGAGTAGCCGCCTACCGGCAGGCTGGACTTGGTCATGATGTTCTTTGCTTCCACCTCATTGATGAGGATTCCATCGATCACTTCCGCCATGTTCTCTGCACCTCCAGCACTCTTTCGAATTCTTCCGGCAATTCCTGAATCATGTTTTCGTCCCCTATGACAGAGACGAGGTCTTCCTTCATAAACATTGGAATGCCAAGCGCGTGCGCCTGGTCCGTCAAAGACCATGCCCACTCCGGTTCCGTATGAACCTTCCTGCTCTGCGCCCCGGTCATGGTACCGACGACGATCCAGTTGATTCCGGAAAGGTCGACCGTACCGGGATCGTCGAATAGCGGCTCAAAAGTAACGAAGAAGTGATTTGCTTTGACGTTTTTCCGAAGGGCGTCGATACGCCACAGCTCCGCTTTCCTCGTCACCGTAACGCCGAACCATGCGTTTTCCAGGTCGGTATCTAAATCCAGCAAATCGGGTCTCTTGGTCAGGAACAGGAACTGATGCTGTGAATTCTCATGGATCTTTGCAAATACCTCGTCTCGCCATTCCAGCTTCCACCCGGAGAGATCGCTCATGCCGGTAAGGAGAAAGTTCTGCGGGCGTTTCTTTTCCATCATCTTGAGCTTGCTCGGGAAGAACGCAGGATCAGCGAAGTCGTCAATCATATGCCAACGTTTCACATTGTTACGGGCATAGCAATATGGACACCCCACCGTGCAGCCGATGACGATATTCATATTCTGAATCTGATTTTTGATGCAGATGCTCATAACGCCTGCCTACCTGCCTCTCCCGTAAACACGCAATCAGCCTCCCCCACCTTGCGGGCAAAAACCTCGATATCTTGCTTGCAAGCAGCAGGCTCGCAATCGCTCAAATCGTATGACGTGCCGCCGTTTCGATAGACGGCCCGATGGGAAAACGATCGGCTGACAAGCCCGATGCCGAGCTTCTCGCACAGGGTCATCCGTGCTCCCTTTCAGCTATAAAAAACAGGTGTCTATAAACAGTATCCTTGTTGATTTTCGCAGGGGCAATGAACAAACGCGTGCACCTGTCGATAAACGAACAGCTACTGGACATTGTCAAACGACTCAGATTGGAGAGGCGATGGGAGAAACCAAGATCGACCGCCGGCGGCGCTACACCCTCTCGGTCATACAGGAGGCGTTCTTCGCGCTGCTGGCCGAGGTCGGCTTCGCGAAGATGACGGTGGCGGACATCTGCCGCCGCGCCGAGATCAACCGGGGAACGTTCTATCTGCATTACGAGGATAAGTACGCGCTGCTCGATGCGCTTATCGACGAGGCATTGGCAGCGGCTCCCCCGCTTGAGGGGGTTGAATCGGCAACGCTTTGCCAGCGTCCGCCGGCAGACGACGATTATCGCCTGCTTTATTCGGACAGCGACGCATACGCTCGCGTAGCCCAGCGCGTCATAGAACGCGGAGCGGAGCAGATGGTTCCCTGGGTCATGGAGAAAACAGGGCTTTCACGCGAAGACGCTTTCCTGCTCTTCGTCCACAACGTCCAGGGCAATCTGGCCGTCAACCGCCTGCTCGGCTGGAGACGAGGCCCCGAGTTCGCCCATGCCCAGGAGCTGCTCAACGCCTATTCCGAAGGGGGCTTACTGGCGGTATCCGCTCTTCGCGATTCCGATAACCCATCGTGACCTGCGATTCAGGAATACCAGCCTCCGAGCCCTCTCGTTCGGAGGCTGCGGCTAAAACCTCATTGCGCGTCTACCGCTCCGCGTTACTCTCCACCTGCCCGCGCCACCGAGAGCAGGGCGCCCAAATCGGCCTGGATCGCCCCTGCCTTGCTTCCAAGCTGCAGCGGAGCCGAGCCGCCCGAGATGTTT
Organism: Collinsella sp. AM20-15AC; assembly: GCF_003471405.1. NCBI lineage: Bacteria > Bacillati > Actinomycetota > Coriobacteriia > Coriobacteriales > Coriobacteriaceae > Collinsella > Collinsella sp. AM20-15AC. Next base: position 160 of record NZ_QRJA01000052.1, on the reverse strand, counting down.
ACGCTCAACAGGTGCGCATCCGGCAGCTTTGCGGTCATGCTCCAGAACGGGAGCGTGATGATGCCGGGGGTCATCTCGCCCACGCCGAGCTCCAGCAACAGCACGCGGCCGCTGCTGCGCTCGCGCACGAAGCGCTCGTATCGTCCGAGGCTCTCGCGCC
>NZ_QRJA01000051.1:0-3445 GCF_003471405.1 Collinsella sp. AM20-15AC | reverse complement strand
CGCGGCGCGGGCGCGCCGCACGGCGAGGGACCCTATGTTGCGGAACTGGTCGACCACGACGAGCGTGCCGGCGGGCGCGGAGGAGAACAGCGCGTCGAGAGCGCCCTCCCGGTTGCGGACGGGGGCGCTGGCCAGCACCTTCCCGCCGCGGTCGATCAGGCAGGCCCAGTGGGAGGACTTGCCGACGTCCAGGCCGAGCACGGCCCCCGGTCTGGTCGATGGCGCTTTCACGGTGGTATCCTTCCGGTAGTCGTTCGACCGGATGGCCTCCCCCTCGGCACTCACATTACCAGCCGCGGCCTCTGCCCGGCACTTTCCTATCAGCCGTCGGGGGCGGCGCGTCCCGCGCCGGCAGCACCCAACGGGCCCTCTCGGGGGGCAGGGACGTTCGGCCGTGCGCGGGCGCCCGGTCGGCGGCCCGTTCTGGGCGCGCCTCAATCGTAGCCCGAGACGGGCCCGGGCTGACAATTTCGACTGTAATGGACGTTCTTAAAAGACTAGTCAAACAAGAACGTCCCCAATGACTACCCACAAAGCGAGAGTGGATCTCGTCATTTTGCGGCACTTGGGGACGTTCCTTTTCTGCCGGCAGTTAGGGACACTCCCTGTACAAAAACCGCCCCGTCCTCTGTAGAGGACGGGGCGATTCGTCTTTTGGACTTGTGCAGCCAGGCTTATGCAAAGCGGGCGACGAGCTCCTGGAGCACGTCGGTCATCTTGACGAGCGAACTGACCGGGACGAACTCGTTGACGCCGTGGTAGCAATAGCCGCCGGTGGAAAGGTTGGGGCAGGGCAGACCGCGGAACGACAGCTGAGCGCCGTCGGTGCCGCCACGAATCGGCAGCACTTGGGGCTCAACGCCGCAGGCAAGGTAGGCTTCCTTGGCAACATCAATAAGCTCGGGATAGTCACGAACGATCTCGGCCATATTTCGATACTGCTGCTTAATCTCGACCGTCACGCGCTCCTCACCCAGACGCTGGTTGAGCATCGAGGCGGCGGCATCAATAAGGTCGAGTTTCTGCTGGAACTTGGCGGCATCGTGATCACGGACGATATAGCGCGCCGTGGCGTGATCGACGGTCGCAGATACACCCTCAAGGTGATAAAAGCCCTCGTAGCCTTCCGTATACTCCGGGCGCTGCACGTAGGGGAGCAACGCGTTGAAGTCGCAGAACAGATTGCCTGCGTTGACCATACGGCCCTTGGCGTCGCCCGGGTGGATGGACTGGCCCTCAAAGCGGATGGTCGCCTCGGCGGCGTTAAAGCACTCCCACTCCAGCTCGCCGATGGGGCCGCCGTCGACCGTGTAGGCGTACTTGCAGCCAAAGGTATCGATATCCAGCAGCTCGGCTCCGTGGCCGATCTCCTCGTCAGGGCAGAAGCAAATGCCGAGTGCGGGATGGGGCAGAGAAGGGTCCTGAGCGATACGCGCGACAAGCGACATGATCTCGGCGACGCCTGCCTTGTCGTCCGCGCCCAGCAGCGTGGTGCCATCGCTGCAGACCAGGTCCTCACCCGCGAGGTCGTTCAGGGCGGGAAGCTTGGCGGTACTCATGGCAACGGGCTTACCGTCAACCGTGCCGCAGACCAGGTCGCCGCCTTCGTAGTGTACGATGTGCGGCTTCACGCCGGCGCCCGGTGCAACTTCGGTGGTGTCGAGATGGGCGATCAGGCCCAGGGCGGGCTTGTCCTCAGCGCCCGCACTTGCGGGGATATGCGCGCAGACATAGGCGTGCTCGGTCACGTGGGCATCTTCCGCACCAAGCTCGCGCAGCTCTTCAGCCAGCACGTTGGCAAGGTCAAACTGAACGGTGCTCGAAGGTACCTGGTCGCAGTTTGCATCCTCGGACTGCGTGTTGATCTGGACGTAGCGCAAAAAGCGTTCGAGGACATCGGGGTTCGTGGTGGTGTTTTCCATAAAGACCGCTCCAATCTTGGTCGTCGTGTGCAACAAGAACTCTAGCACGGTATGCCACGGCATACCGCGACGCTTGGATGGGGTAGAATCAGCCATTGAATGCAGAAGGGACGGAAGATCATGGATACGACAAATAGCTCGCGCGAACTACATCTGACGGTGGCGAACGAAGACTACTTGGAGTGCATGGTTCGCATTGAAAGCGAAGAGGGGGAAACCAACGGCGTGCGATCGGTCGACATCGCGCAGCGCCTTGGCGTCTCCAAGGCATCGGTCAATAAAGCGGTTTCGGCGCTCAAGGCATCCGAGCTTGTCGAGCAATCGCACTACGGCAAGGTAGTCCTGACCGATCGCGGCCGCGAGGTTGGCACGGCTATCTGGTACCGTCATCGCCTCGTCCGCACGTTTTTGGTTCAGGAGCTCGGTGTCGAATTTGAGCGAGCCGATTCCGAGGCCTGCATGATGGAGCATGCGCTATCCGAGGACACGATGAACCGCTGGCTCGCCTATCTCGAAAAACAGGGAATCAGCGTCGAGGAATAGCGGGATATGTATGGATACGAGTTATTACAACCGCTTTGGTGCCGAGGAACTTACGCGCCGCTTGTCGAGCGAGACCTTGTTGGCGCAGGGCCCCATGGGCAGTGTTCTGTTGAGTGAGTACGATGCCGCCGATATTCCACCGGCGTTTTGGAATCTGGCAGAGCCGCAGACCGTTTCTCGTATCCATCGCTTGTATGTCGCCGCCGGCGCGCAGGTACTCATTACCAATACCTTTCAGGCATCAAGCTATGCCCTCAAGCACGACCAGATTGCGCCGTCCGTGGCGGAGGTCAATCGCGGGGCCGTCGACGATGCCCGCCAGGCGCACCCTCAGCTGCTGCTGGGCTCGATGGGTCCGATCGGTATTGAGTGGTTTGCCGAGGACTCTGCCGAGTTTCGTGAGATCCGAGGCATTGCGCGCGAACAGGCGCACGCCTTACTCAATGCTGGTGTTGATGGTCTGCTGATCGAGACGGTGACGTCTATCCGTAATTTGCAGCCCATGCTTGCCGGCGCTCGAGATGCCGCTGACGGCATGCCTGTCCTGGTGAGTTTTGTCGTTGATGACAAAGGCGACCTGTTGGGCGATGGCCTCAACATCGAGGCAGCCGTTTTGTACGCCGAAAAACACGGCGCAAACTCGGTTGGTGTTAATTGCTGTTCGCTTGCGGCCGCGAACGCGGCGGTGCCCAGGATGGTTGCATCGGCGACTACTCCCGTCACGGTGCGTCCCAACGTGGGCGATCCGGTCCAGACTCAGGATGGCCCCGTATGGCACGAGAACCCTGAAGCTTTCGCGCGCGCATGCATCGAATGGAGACATGCCGGTGCCGCAATGGTGGGCAGTTGCTGTGGAACCACGGCAATCACTACGGCAGCGATGGCCGAGGCGCTCGATATATAAAGGGCAAAACCGCTCCATACGGGGCGGTTTTTTTTATTCAAGACTTTAGTCTGCTGGCCGCGCAGCGGCCAGCTTT
>NZ_QRJA01000050.1:0-3998 GCF_003471405.1 Collinsella sp. AM20-15AC | reverse complement strand
GGTTACACCCTAAGAGCAAACCACCCCTTTTAGGGGTGGTTTTGATTTATTGGGCTGTGGCGGTGAAGGTTGTTTTGTCGGCGGCGATGTGCACGTGCAGCTTTGCCTGACCGTCGCAGCTGATGAGCACGCCTACCTCGAACGGGGTTCCCGTCTTGTCGTAGGTCGAACGCACGATGCGCATCGCCGCCTTACCGGTGTTCTGTCCCAAAAGGCGCGCCTCATGCTTGTCGAGGTTGACCGTCTCGTAGACGGCATCGACGCTTGCGGGCAGGATGCCGGTCTTTTCCGCGATATAGGCGTAGAGCGAGCCATCCACGTCTTTGCGTGTGAGCTCGGGGCAAAGTGACACGGGGATATAGACGTAGTTGAGCTCCATGGGTTTGTCGTTGGCGAGACGCAGGCGGCGAATCTCCCAGACGGGTGTCCCCTCGGGCACTTTGAGCCCAGAGGCGATGCCGCGGACGGCCGGTATGCTTGAAAAGGCGAGAATCTGCGAGCTCGGAACCCGTCCCGCTTCGCGCATCCGCGCGCTGAAATTCAGGGCCAGGTCGATGCCGGGTGCTGAGGTTTGGGGTTTGATGAACGTTCCCTGCCCACGTTTGCGCACCACGCGCCCCTCGATGACGAGATCTTGGAAGCAACGGCGCACGGTCGCGCGCGATAACTCTAGCCGCTCACAGATTTCGAGCTCGCGTGGCAGCGGCGTCTTGGTGTCGAACGCCTGGCTGGCGATAAGCAGGGCGATTCGATGTTTAAGTTGGACATAGAGCGGCGTATCACCGCTGCGGTCGAAGGGTTCGGAGGCGAGAAACGAGATCATATCCATGGGGTACCTCCATATCGTGGGCGTACGTGACATGGTCTGACACTGCGGGGCAAACCGGAGATGCCAGGCCCGATTCTTGCTGGTATGTATGGTGCATAAGGAACATAAAACATTTATCAGACAATCTACCTGCTATTTTAAAAATAATTAGAAGAAAAAATAATTTAGGCACAAAAATAGTTGCTACCGTTAACCGATGAATAGTTGCCGTTCGCAACTATTTTCTTGTACCGAACATGCCCCGGCGCAACAATAATCTCAGCAAAAAGCAAAGCCGTGCGACACACGGCAGGTCGAGAGGAGACCGCATGCGGTATCTGGTAATGGTCAGTCACGGAACGCTCGCTCCCGGACTGCACAGTGTCCTCAAGATGCTCGGCAATGACACCCCGAACATCTTGTCGACGAGTCTCGTGGACGGCATGGGCGCTGACGAGTATGTCGAGAACGTCAAGGCGATGCTCGCTCCCGTTGCCGCCGATGACGAGGTTGTCCTGCTCGGTGACATCCTGGGCGGATCGCCGCTCACCAATGCCATGAACACGCTGGCCGAGAAGGGCCTGCTCGCCCACACCATTGCCTTCGGCGGTATGAATCTGCCCATGGCTATGACCGCCATGATGGGGCTTGCCGCCATGGACCTGGATTCCCTCAAGCAGATGATGCTGCAGGAGGGCAAGAACGGTATGTCCGAGCTCGTTGTCCCGACCGATGACGCCGACGACGAGGACGACGACATCTAGGCAGCGCATCCGCCCCAATTTTTGTGATGGAGCGGGGGTTAAGAGGAAAGACCCCCGGTGATAAGGAAAGGGAGAACGCATGATTTCGTTCATCCGCATTGACGACCGCATGATCCATGGACAGACCGTTACCCGTTGGGCCCTCGAGTATCCCTGCGACGGTCTTATCGCCGTCAACGACGCCGCGGCGTCCAACCCCGTGCTCAAGGAGGCCTACAAGAGTGCCTCGGGCAAGAAGACGTTCGTGTGGACCAAGGAGCACTTCAAGGAGGTCTCCGAGAAGGTTCTCAAGTCCAACACCAAGTACTTCCTGATTACCAAGAACCCGCTTGACATGAAGGAACTTCTCGTCGATTTTGGCTTTAAGCCCGGCATGGACCGCATCATCGTCGGTCCCTGCAACGATCGTCCCGGCACCACCAAGCTCGGCAACAACCAGTCGATCACGCAGGAAGAGGCCCAGGCGCTCGAGGATCTCACCAACGCCGGCTACACGGTCGAGTTCGCCCTTATCAAGGAGAAATCCATTGGTGAGTGGCCCAAGTTCCGCGGTCAGTTTGGCTTCTAGTTAGGCGCCAGCTGCATTTTGGTACCTACAGCCCTGGGGAAAGGGGCTGAGGAATAAAGAAAGGGGAAAGCATGGCAATCAATGCATTCCAAGCCGCGCTGTTCGGCCTGTTCGCCTGCCTGGCATCACTGCCTGGCATGGGCGGCACGACGATCGGCAACTACACTCTGGGTCGTCCTCTGGTCGCCGGCCTCATCGTCGGCATCATCATGGGCGATATGCAGACGGGCATCCTCGTCGGCGCTGCCATCCAGGTTGTCTACATCGCTCTCGTGACCCCCGGCGGAACCGTCTCCGCCGACGTCCGCGCCGTGTCCTATATCGGTATCCCGCTGGCGATCCTCGCCATCAAGAACTCGGGCATCGATCCCGCCTCCGCTGAGGCTGCCGGCATGGCCGCATCCCTCGGCGCCGCCGTCGGCACGCTCGGCACTGTGCTCTTCTATGGCACCGCCACCATCAACCTGGTGTGGCAGGGCATGGGCTGGAAGTGGCTCGAGAAGGGCGATCTCCACAAGCTCTACCTGGTCAACAACGTTCTGCCTTGGATCGGTCACATCGTCTGCTCGTTCCTCCCGACGTTCATCATCACCATGGGCGGCACCGCCATGGTCGACCTCATGAAGACCTACATGCCCATGGACGGCATCGCGATGAAGACGCTGTTCACCGTCGGCTCGCTGCTGCCTACCGTCGGTATCGCCATCCTGCTCAAGCAGGTCATCTCTAAGCCCACGGACTTCCTGACGTTCTTCTTCGGCTTCACCCTGTCCGCTGTTATGGGCTGCAACCTGATCGCCGCTGCCGGCATTGGCTGCTTCTTCGCCCTGATCAACTATGAGATCGCTTCGCTCAAGATCGACCTCGCAAACGCTCCCAAGGCAGCTATCGCCTCGGGCTCCGATGATGAGGAAGAGGAGGACATCTAATGGCAGAGAAGAAGAAACTCTCTAAGAAAACGCTTGCCAAGTCGTTCCGCAACTGGTCCTATGGCAACCTGACTTGCTTCTCGCAGGAGCACATGCAGACCTTCGGTTACCTGTGCGCCATGCTTCCGATCGTCGAGGAGCTCTACGACACGCCCGAGGAGCAGAAGCAGGCCCTCCAGACCTACTCCGCGTTCTTCAACACCGAGCCGCAGATCGGCACCATGATTGTCGGCGTCACCGCCGGCCTCGAGGAGGCTCGCGCAAACGGCGAGGCCATCGACGACGACGCCATCAACGGCATCCGCGCCGGCCTCATGGGCCCGCTCGCCGGCCTTGGCGACTCGCTGATCGTCGGTACCCTGATCCCGATCCTGCTCGGTATCGCCCTCGGTCTCTCGACCGGCGGCTCCCCGCTCGGCGCTATCTTCTATATCGTCGTGTGGAACCTGCTCATGTACCTCGGCATGCGCTTTGCCTACAACCAGGGCTATGAGCTCGGCGGCAAGGCGGTTGAGGCACTGGTCGGCCCCAAGGCAAAGGCTCTTCGCGATTCCATCGTGATGGTCGGTACCATGGTCATCGGTGCAGTCGGTGCTACCTGGGTCTCCATCACCTGCAGCCCCAACCTGGTGCTGCCCGGCGGCGGTAAGTTCCAGGACACTCTCGATGGCATCTATCCGCACCTGCTGCCCATGGTCTTCATCATCTTCTGCTGGTACATGATGACCAAGAAGAAGGTCAACCCCATCGTTATGATGCTGATCCTCGTTGTGATCGCATTTGTGGGCGTTCTCATTGGCTTCTTCGACCCGGCACTGAGCTACTAGTCATCATCCCCTGGCCCCCTGTAAGGCCGTGCGGCCTCAACCGCACGGCCTTCTGATTCAAGACTTTAGTCTGCTGGCCGCGCAGCGGCCAGCTTTAAACCA
>NZ_QRJA01000005.1:0-104424 GCF_003471405.1 Collinsella sp. AM20-15AC | reverse complement strand
TCGCGGTGACATCGTTTTTATGTCAACCTTGGTCTAACAGAGCCTTTCACAAAGAAAATCTATCAATATCAACAAAAAAAGTCTATAAAAGTAGCGATACTGAAAAGTATGTTTATGAATTGAAAGATAACAGGTATATTGAAACGGTTTTTATTAAACGGCGAGATGGTGGGACTGTTTGCGTAAGTACGCAAGTTGGTTGTTCTGTTGGCTGTATTTTTTGTGAGTCCGGACGCAATGGTTTTGTTCGTAATCTAACACCGTCTGAAATTGTGCAGCAGGTTGTATTGATACGTCAAAAAGTAAATCGTATCGTTTTTATGGGAATGGGAGAACCTTTATTCAATTACGACAACTTGATTGCAGCAATCCATATTCTTCGAGATAGAAATGGACTTAACTTTCCAACCGACGGCATTACCGTATCAACAGTTGGTCCAGTTAATCAATTAAAAAAATTGCGCGAAGAACATCTAAAAATTCAGTTGACAATATCTTTACATGCAGCAACACAGGCTGCGAGAAACTGTATCATTCCTCATATGCACATGTACGCTATTGAAGATGTTGTTAAGCAAGCATTGTCCTATTCTCAAAGGCATAATCGAAAAGTGGTATTTGCGTATTTGCTTTTACCAGGTATAAATGACCGTTCCTCAGATATAAGGCAACTTGCAAAATGGTTTAAGGGCAAAAATGTTATGATTAACGTGCTGCAATACAACCCGACGAGTAATTCAAAAATTAGAGCACCACAAAAACAAGAAATGGTTGCGTTCAAACATCAATTAGAGCAAACAGGACTTGAAGTTACCATGAGAGTTTCTCATGGTAGAAAGATTAAAGCAGCTTGTGGACAGTTAGCTAATACATATAATAAAGCCAAAAAACAACAGAAATAATTTAATTAAAAGAGCCAGACGCACAGACGCAGAGCCGATAATATGCAGTTTGAAATACTGCTGTTATCGGCTCTTTTTTGATTTTAATTTGTGCCCCCAATAACCATATTGGAGCAAAATCAGAACTGTTGCTTGTCGTTCTTTGATTTCCGCAGCAGCTTTGAAAAATCAAAGCCGCCGTTTCTTTTTATCTTCTAATGAAATGACGCGGTATCACTGTTAAAAGCGGCGGCTAAAAGGAGGTAGCCGCCATGAAGCACATACCCTATCGACAAAATCCGACGGTCATTGACACATCAAAAAAAGCCCGACCACCGCCGGGAACATCTCTACCCTTGACTATGAACTGTCTAATCATCTAAATACTGCTTACAATACCCATACGCCTGTCCGGGCTTTTCGGACAGGCGTATTTTGCTGCTCAAAAAATTTTTTGAAAAAATTTCAAAAAATCTTCGGCGTTTTTCAAAAACGCCGTATTGCCCCGCGAAAAGGGGGAAGCACCACCAACTTTCCAACGAGAAAGGAGGTGAGAATGTGGAACCTAATAGCAGGGAGTTTTACAAACAATGTGCTTTTCAGAAGTTTTGTAATACGGTGCTGCACAATGAAGCGTGTGACGCTCACAGGGAGCTGCACAGGCATAAGGCAAGGGAAGTCACCTTTTCCGATTTGCCCTTAGACGAAGCGCGGCAGCTTCATACCTTTGATGAATATTTCAAACGGGAAACCGCCGAAACCGTCTTTGAGAAAGCCGGGAAGAAAATCACGCCGAAGCTGCTTCTTGAAGCAATCCGTACTTTGCCGGAAGAAAAGCGCAAAGCCGTACTCCTGTACTATTTCGAGGGAATGAACGACACCGAGATTGCGGAGATGTTCAACACGTCGAGAAGCACGATACAGTACAGGCGGACAAGCTCTTTTGAGAAATTAAGAAAATATCTGGAGGAAAATGCTGATGAATGGGACGAATGGTAACGAACCCGGCTACCCGGAAAACGCCCTTATTCCCTATTCTGTCATTGTGGCAGCGACAATGGTTGTCCGGCGTTTGCCCAGATAAAACCTGCCAAAATAAACCTGTCCCTTTTTGGCAGGTTACTCGGCGCTCTTGAGGGCGCCGACCATGTCGATCTTGTTGAGGGTACGGTTGGTAGCGAGGTTGACGATAAATGTAAAGCCAAAGGAAAGTACCACGGCGAGCACGTAGCTCAGAGGCTCGACCTCGACGTCAAAGTACAGCGACGGCATCTGCAAAATGTAGGTAAAGCTCTCGGCCAGCAAGCCGCCCAGCGGTACGCCCAGTGCGGCTCCAATCGCCGTAAGAATCAACGTCTCCTTGTTGACATAATGGTGCACCTCGCCACGGCGAAAGCCCAGCACCTTGATGGTCGCCAGCTCGCGTTCGCGCTCCGAAATATTCGTATTAGACAGCGTAAACACCACCACAAACGACAGGCACGCCGCCATAAAGGTCACAAGCACCACGACCGAATTGATAATCGTAAAGTTTGCCTCATAGTTTTCCCAATGCTCGGCGGTACTCGACAGCGTAATCCACCCATCGCTCTTAAGACGGTTGGAAAACGCAATCTGATCGGCCGACGAGCCCTTAAGCAGCGCAAGGATGCCGTTGAGGCGCGCGCTTCGACCGAACGCGCGCTCATAGGTGCCCTGCGTCATGTAAAGCGTGTTGCCCAGATAGTTGAGCGAGATGTCGCTGACTTTGACCTTGGCAACATTGAGCGACGAATCTTGGACGTGAGCCGTGTCACCCGGCTTGATCCCCAGCACCAGCTGAGAGCTCTTGCTCAAATACACATCCCCGTCACGCAGGGTGAGCGGTTCTTTGGACTCATCCTCAAGGCGAACATAGTCGTCCAGATCGTTCGTGCGGTCATCGGGCACCACGATCAGCTGCACGGTCTCGCTCTTTCCGCCGAATGTAAAGGTGACGTTGTCGGTCATAATCGGCAGCGTCGAAGTCACGGTCACGTTGGAATCATTGGCCGCGCTGCGCTCATCGAGCGCCGCGCACGCCTGCGTAAAGTCATCGGGGTTGGCGACCGCCAGCAGGTCATAACGCGTGATATGTCCGTACTGCTTGGGCGAAAGCGCGACCGACGTGTCGCGAATGCCCATACCGCAGATCACAAGCGCGGTACAACCCGCGATGCCAAAGATGGTCATAAAGGCGCGCTTTTTGTAGCGGAACAGGTTACGCGCTGCCACCTTGTTCAAAAAGCCCATGCGGCGCCAGATAAAGCCAATGCGCTCGAGCAAGATGCGCGAGCCGGCGCGCGGGGCCTTGGGGCGCATGAGCGAGGCGGGGGTCTCGGCCATCTCGTGGCGGCAGGCGATAATCGTGGCGCCCACCACGCCCACGGCAAACAGCGCCACCGACACTAGTGACGACACGATGTCGTACGAAAGCAGCATCTGGGGCAGTGAGTACATGTCGTCGAACACCGTAAACAAGAACAGCGGCAGGCCCACGAATCCGATGATGTTGCCGAGTACGCCGCCAATCAGACACGCCCACAGCGAGTAGTCCACATATTTGGACAGGATACGCCCGCGCGAATAGCCGAGCGCCTTGTACAGACCAATGAGCGTGCGCTCCTCCTCGACCATACGTGTGGCGGTGGTGAGGCTGATGAGCACGGCGACGATAAAGAAGATGAACGGGAACACCGTGGCGATGGCCTCGATTGAGGAGCTATCGCTCTCGACGCTCGAGTAGCTTGCGATATTGTCGCGGTCTTGGATGTACCAGGTGCATTCGCCCAGGTCAGAGAGGTCGGCGCGGGCATCGGCAAACTGCTGGTCGGCGGCGGCACGGCGCTGGTCCAGGTCGGCTTGTGCCTGCGCACGCTCGTCACTGCCCTCGACCATACGGTCAATGTTGCCCTGCTCAATCCCAAAGAGCATATTCGCCTGACGCTCGGCCGCATCCAAGCTTGCCGGCGTGTCGACCGTCAGCTCCTGAGCGCGCGCCTTCTCACGCTCCTCGCGGATCTTCTCGATATTGCCCTTGACCTCATTGATCTTTGCCGTGTAGGCATCCGAATAGGAGTTGAGACTCTTGGCTCCCTCGACGATCACGTGGACCGCGGAGTAGGAAGAAGATGTCGCGGCATCCTCACTCACATAGAACTTGTAGTCCGCAGTCGAAGCAGCACGAAAGGCGTTGACGGTCGAGTCGGAGCTCACGTCGGTAGGATCGAGGACCTCGGCCGTAATGGTGTAATCGCCCGCGGCAAACTGGTCCTTGGCGCTTTGGTTGGACGAGCTCGCGTCATTGGCGACAAAGCTCACCGTATCGCCGATTTTCTTGCCTGAAGCCTTCAAAAAACGTGAGGTCACTGCCACTTCGCCCGAAGTCTCGGGCAGCTCGCCGCGCACCAACACCGGTTGGTCAATATTCTCCTTGGAGAGGCTCTGTACGACGACACGCTCGCGCGTCGTACCCACGGCGGTATAGGCGGTCTCGGTATAGATGCCCTCGGCCGTCTCGACGCCATCGACCTCTTGGATCGCAGCAAGATCGTCATCGGTCAGACCATAGGTCGACTGCACGTTGATGTCATAAACATTCTGCTGGTCAAAGTAAGCGTCAACCGAATCGCACAGGTCCTCGCAGCCCGCCTTAAGGCCGCACATCACGCTCACGCCAAGCGCCGTGATGATCACGATGGACAAGAAGCGCTTAAGGCTGCCGCGAATCGTGCGGTAGATGCCACGGCGAAAAACCGTCGGCACCATATCGTTTGAGCTTTGGGCGGTGCGGTAGGTCGTAAAATCCTGCTCGCGCTCCGCGTTCTGCGCGTCGCGGCGCCGGCTGTTTTGGCGGTCCTGGTCCATGGGCGCTACCACTCGATCATCTCGATCGGCACGGGATTTTGTTGGACCGTCTCGCTCTCCACGCGCCCGCTCTTAAAGCGAATCAGGCGATCTGCCATGGGCGCCAGCGCGGAGTTGTGGGTGATGATAATGACCGTAATGCCCTGCTTGCGGCAGGTATCCTGCAACAACTGCAAGATCTGCTTGCCGGTTTTATAGTCGAGCGCACCCGTGGGCTCGTCACAAAGGAGCAACTTGGGGTTCTTGGCCAGCGCGCGGGCGATGGACACGCGCTGCTGTTCGCCACCCGAAAGCTGTGCCGGAAAGTTGGCGAGGCGCTCACCCAGGCCGACCTGACAAAGCGTTTGCTCGGCATCGAGCGAATCGGGGCAGATTTGCGCCGCGAGCTCGACGTTTTCGAGCGCCGTCAGGTTGGGGACCAGATTGTAGAACTGGAAGACAAAGCCAACATCGGCGCGGCGGTATTCCACGAGCTGTGCCTCATTGGCGGAACTCACGTCGCGCCCGTCCACCGTTACGGTGCCGGAGGTTACCGTGTCCATGCCGCCCAGAATGTTGAGGGCCGTGGTCTTGCCGGCACCCGAAGCACCCAGGATAATGGCAAGCTCGCCACGCTCAACGGTAAAGCTCGCGCCGTCGAGCGCGTGAATGCGGGCATCGCCCTCGCCGTATGCTTTGATGACGTCTTTGAATTCGATATAAGCCATCGATCGGTTCCCATCTGGTCGGATAACTCTTTAGTATTACCCATTTCCCACCGACAAAAAAGGGACAGGTTTATTTTGGCAGGTTTTATATGGGGAAACGGCAGCTATAGATGAGGCGCCGGGGAGGCCGAGAAATCATCGACGGGGTCAGGCCGACCGCCAAACACAACGCACGCATCTCAATCTGTCAGCCAAATCATTCGAACAGCTGTTCGTTTCTATGATATGATTCAACTATCTAAGCAGGCCAATACGCAGAAAGGCGGCCAACATGGCGTTCGACTTTAAGAAGGAATGCAAGGAGCTCTACAAACCTGCAAGCAAGCCGAGTATCGTAACTGTCCCGCCTATGAGCTACGTTGCCGTTCGCGGAAAGGGCGACCCAAATACCGAAGGTGGCGAGTATCAAAACGCCCTGCCGCTACTTTACGGCATCGCCTATACCGTCAAGATGTCGAAGAAAGGCTCAAGAAGTATCGAGGGCTATTTCGACTTTGTGGTACCGCCGCTCGAGGGTTTCTGGTGGCAAGAGTCCCCGAGCGGCGACATCGATTATGTACGCAAGGACGATTTCAACTTTATCTCGTGCATCCGCCTGCCCGATTTCGTCACCCGAGATGACTTTGACTGGGCAGTCGCGGAAGCCACGACCAAAAAGAAACTGGACTTTTCCGCCGTCGAACTGCTTAAAGTTGACGAGGGCCTCTGCGTTCAATGCATGCATACCGGACCCTATGACAGCGAGCCGGCAACCGTAGACGCCATGCATGAATATACGACCGAGCAGGGCTATGCCCTCGACTTTTCCGACACCCGCCTTCATCACGAGATCTACCTCTCCGACCCACGCAAATGCGCGCCGGAGAAGCTTAAGACTGTGGTTCGTCATCCTATCAAGCGCGCTGAATAGCGTGGGGCGTCATTTCACGCGCTAGGTTTTAAGCCAGCCAACCAGCCGCCTCCTAGGCCGTCCGGTAATTATCTTGACGCGGCCCGTCGCATCTTATAAGTTTGTTTTGCTAAAGCTGGAAAGCCTCTCAACGATGCGCAACTCCAGCTCTTTTTCTATCAAGAGAGCAAGTGTCGGAAAGCAAAATGTCAGAAAGCAGCGCTTCGAGCAGAATCAAACGCCTGCTCAACACCTATAGCGGCCTCATGCTTATGGGTGCCGTCGGAATCCCTATTGGCATCATCGTCGGTGCAATTTGTGCCCTCTTTGGTCGCGTGCTCCTGGCAATCGGCGCCTTCCGCGACGAGCACATCACCCTGCTCCTTCCCTTCCTCGCCCTCATAGGCTTGGCCATCGTATTTGCCTACCGCACCTGGGGCAAAGGCACCGATCGGGGCATGAGCTTAGTATTCGACGTAGGTCACGGACGCGAGGACGCCATCTCCCCGCGTTTGGTGCCGCTCATTATGCTGAGTACGTGGGGGACGCATCTCTTTGGCGGTAGTGCGGGACGCGAGGGCGTAGCAGTGCAGATCGGCGCCACCGTCTCACATTGGATCGGCCGACGCCTACCTTTCCGCGACCCCGGCAACACGTTTTTGCTCATTGGTATGGCCGCTGGCTTTGCCGGACTCTTTCGAACGCCACTCGCCGCCACGGTCTTTGCTATCGAAGTACTTGTCGCAGGACGCATGGAATACCGCGCGCTGTTTCCCGCGCTTACGGCTTCACTTGCCGCAAGCATGACCTCCGGCGCCCTGGGGCTCGAGAGGTTCGAGGTCGCCGTTGCCGCCTCGCATGCGCTCGACCTCCCCGGTCTTGGACGGCTTGCGGTGCTGGGCGTCGCGTTTGGCATGGCGGGCGGCGCCTTTGCCTGGTGCCTTGCGCATGGCAAGACCCTTGCAGCGCGGCTGCTCCCCAACCCTTACATACGCGTTGCCGTTATGGGCCTTGCGCTGTCGGCGATTCTGTTCGTGCTATGGCAGGGGCGTTACTGCGGCCTTGGAACAAACCTGATATCCGCGGCACTGGGTGACAACGGCGAGCCGTCGATCATGCCTTGGGACTGGGCGCTCAAATTCGTACTCACCATCGCCACGCTTGCCGCAGGATATCAAGGTGGTGAGGTAACGCCGCTGTTCTCCATCGGAGCAAGCCTGGGTGTCGTGCTCGCCGGAATTCTCGGCATGCCCGTCGAGTTCTGCGCCGCGCTGGGATACGCCGCCGTCTTTGGCAGCGCCACCAACACGCTGCTCGCGCCCATCCTTATCGGTTGCGAGGTCTTCGGTTTCGGTAATCTGCCGGCGTTCTTTATCGTCTGCGTTGTGGCTTATCTGTTCATCATGGACAAATCGATCTACACCCTGCAAGAGCGAGCGTAGAAAGATGTCCAAGCAGGTGGTCTCAACCGGAAACGGCGTCCCACTCTGAGGCCGTATTCCGGGACACGGTTTCCGCTTGGGAAGCCATTCGGAAAGCGTGTCCCGCTTTAAAACGATATTCCGGGACGTGGTTTCCGTCTGATCCTCCATTCGAAAAGCGTGTCCCGTTCTATCGCGGCGTCTTGGCTATGCAAAGTGCTCGAACGTTATTCCTCGTACGCGCCCTCAAGCCAAAGCAGCCACTCCTTGCGATCAAGTCCGCCGGCATATCCGTTGAGCGATCCGTCGGCCGCCACCACGCGATGGCACGGCACGATAATCGAAATAGGGTTGCGAGCGACCGCAGCCCCCACCGCGCGAGGAGATACAACGGGCGCTTCATTTCCCGGCACACGATGTCGAGCCGCAACACGCTGGGCGATCTCGCCATACGTAGCGACCTCGCCACGCGGAATTGAAAGTAGCTCAAACCAAACCTCACGCTGAAACGCCGTGCCAATCATATGCAACGGCGGCGTAAACCGAGGTTCCTGCCCTGCAAAATAAGCATTCAACCAAGCCCAAGAACGCTCAAGCACCGAAGAAGCCGCGCCATTTGCCGGACTCACCGACAACATCCCACCGGTACCAGAAACCGCATCGGCACCTACGACATACTCCGCATCCTCTTTGAGCAGCGTAGAGCCAAAGTGCTCCTGCCCCTCAAACCAAAGCCCCGTCAAACCGCGGCCATCAGCGGCAAGCAAGATTTCGCCCAAAGGCGAGGCAAATGTCGTCGTGACCACCAGCGGCTCCTTTCAAAACTCCGCAACATAATACCGCGAACTGTGCAGACAACCCCAATCGACCCCAAAGTCACCCAAGGCAGCAGGCGCAAAGCGCCGAGGCCGCCGCCGGGACCAGGGCCCGCAACAACCACGTGCCCCCACATCAGCCCAGCGGCCCCAACCAACAACGGCCCCATCGTGGGCAGCTCGCAGCAACGTCACCGCAGGCGGGGGCCGGGCTTGGTTTTCAGAACACTCCGCAGACCAGTGTGGCGCCTTGTCCGCGGCTCCGAAGGAGCAGGACAAGGCGCCACACATGGTCGAGGACGTTCTGAAAACCAAGCCCGGCCCCCGCCGGACAGGTCAACCGCTACTCGCAGAGCAGCTTAGCGATCTGGACGGCATTGGTTGCCGCGCCCTTACGGATTTGGTCGCCGCAGCACCAGAAGGTGATACCGCGCACGGCCTCGGGGTTCGAGATGTCGCGACGCACGCGGCCGACCCAAATCAGGTCCTGGTCGGACGTATCCATCGGCATGGGGAAGCGATCGTGCGCATCCTCGGCGCTCATATCGTCAACCAGCTTCACGCCCGGAGCGGCAGCCAGCGCAGCACGGGCCTCCTCAACCGTAATGTCGCGCTCAAACTCGAGCGTAATGCTCTCGGAGTGCGAACGCAGCACGGGCACGCGCACGCAGGTGCAGTTCACGCGCAGCTCGGGCAGATGCATGATCTTGCGGCCCTCGTTTTGCAGCTTCATCTCCTCGGAGGTAAAGCCCTCCTCCTTGACACCGCCAATCTGCGGAATCAGGTTGCTCGCGAGCTGGGCGGCAAAGGCGCGCGGCTCGGGAATCTCCTCGCCGCGGCCCAGGGCGGCCAGCTGAGCCTCGAGCTCAGCCATACCGGGAGCGCCAGCGCCCGAAGCCGCCTGGTACGTCGAGACGATCATGCGCTTCACGCCGGCGAGCTGATGCAGCGGCCACGTAGGAACTAGGCCGATGATGGTCGCGCAGTTGGGGTTGGCGATAAGGCCGTGATGCCACTTGATGTCGTCGGCATTGATCTCGGGCACAACCAGCGGCACCTCGGGATCCATGCGGAAGGCGTGGCTGTTGTCGACCACGACGGCGCCGCGCTTGACGGCCTCGGGCAGCAGCTCCTTGGCGATATCGTCACCGGCAGCGCCGAGTACGATGTCGCAGCCCTCAAAGGCCTCGGGGCAAGCCTCTTCGATCACGATCTGCTCGCCGTGGAACTCAACGGTCTTGCCCGCGGAGCGTGCACTTGCCAACAGCTTGAGCTTGCCGACCGGGAACTCCTGCTCGTTGAGGCACTCGAGCATCTGGGTGCCCACGGCTCCCGTCGCGCCCAAAATAGCAACCGTGTACTGTTTCATGCTTCCCCCTTTAAAGGTTGTGGCTTTTGCCCGCACGCCGAGCAGGCCGATTATTGTTGCCAGTGTATACAAGAACGGGGCGGATACAAAACCCGCCCCGTCGAAACGAAACCGAAACGAAACGCCCGACAGTAGATTTTTGGGACATCCTAAAAATCTACCGGGATGGTAACTACTTGTGGAGGGCTGCCAGGGCGGGATCGGCCGGCGCGGGAGCCTCCAGGTCGGAGACCTTCACAATGCCGTTTTCGTCGGAGAAGGCACGGTAAATGGTCTGAATCGCCAGATCGAAGTCCTTCTCCTCGACACCGATGATGATGTTGATCTCGTCACAGCTCTGCGAAATCATACGCACGCTCACGCCAGCCTGGCCAAGCATGCCAAACAGGTGGCCCGAGATACCGGCGCGGCCGCGCAGGTTACGGCCGACGGTCGCGATAAGTGCCAGACCCTCGACAACCTCGATCTCGAGCGGCTCGACCTCCTGCTGAATGTCGCCTACGAGCGAGTACAGCGAATCGCGCACGTCCTGCTCCTGCACCACGGCGCCAAAGCGGTCGACACCGGTGGGCATGTGCTCGACGGAGACATCATAGCGTTCGAAGACCGAAAGCGCACGGCGCATAAAGCCGACGCGCGGCTTGGTACGGTCGCGGGCAACGTTGATGGCGACAAAGCCGCGCTTGCCGGTCACGCCGGTAATGATGGGCTCTGCCTCGCCCTCGTCAGCCGTCTCGCTAATGATGGTGCCGGGGTCCTGCGGCGCGTTGGTGTTCTTGATGACCAGCGGAATGCCCGCCTCACGTACGGGGAACACGGCCTCCTCGTGCAGGACACTTGCACCCATGTACGAAAGCTCGCGCAGCTCCTCGTAGGTAACGCGGGCAATGGGCTGAGCCTCGGGAACAATACGCGGATCAGCAGAATAGAAGCCCGAAACGTCGGTCCAGTTCTCGTACAGGTCGGCACCAAGGCATTTGGCCAGGATCGAGCCGGAAATATCGCCGCCGCCACGATCGAGTAGCTTAATCTGACCCTCACGCGTCGCGCCATAGAAGCCGGGCATAACAAAGCCGCCCTGCTGACCGTACTCCTGCACCAGCTCGGAGGTGCGGTTCATGCTGAGCGTACCGTCGTGATGGAACGCCACGACCGTCGCGGCGTCCAGGAACGGCAGGCCCAGATACTCGGCCATCAGGCGAGCGGTGAAGTACTCGCCACGACTCACGAGCTCCTCGGTGGAGTAGCCGCCTGAGCGGGCGCGCTCGGCAAAGGCCGCAAACTCCTCGCGGATGGGATAGGTGAGCTCCAGCTCGTCAGCGATATCAAAATAGCGCTGCCCAATGTCCTCGAGCAGCTCCTCGCACGACACGTGGTACTTAACGTGCGCGTTGACCAAGTAGAGCAGATCGGTCACCTTGGTGTCGCCCTTAAAGCGGCGACCGCAGGCAGAAACCACCACAAAACGGCGGGCCGGGTCGGCATCGACAATGGCCTTGATCTTCTTAAAGTGTTCGGCGTCGGCGACCGACGAGCCGCCAAACTTGGCAATTTTTATCATGGGCTTGAGGTTACCTTTCTAAAAGCCTCTGCAAACCTGTTTTGCGCGCTCTGATACCATGGTTTCACCGATTGGGACCAAGGCATCCGAGGAGCAGTGTTATATGGGAACTTATCATAGTACACGAGGGCGCACTTTATCGTGCTCAAGTAAGGTGGCAATCCGTACCGGCATCGCTCCCGACGGGGGTTTGTTTGTCTCGGACGAGCTGGGCACCCAGCAGGTCGATATCAGCTCGCTTGCAGATAAATCGTACTTTGAAATCGCTCAAGATGTGTTGGGAATGTTACTGAATGATTACACAGACGAAGAAATTTCGGCCTGTGTGAATGAGGCATACCGCGGCACGTTTGCGAGCGAAGAGGTCACGCCGCTCGTCAAACTCGACGCCGCACCGGGCGCCGACGCCCCTCAGACCTATGTGATGGAGCTCTTTGGCGGCCCCACGAGCGCCTTTAAGGACGTCGCCTTGCAGATGCTCCCCCGCCTTATGGCCCGCACCTCTGCCAAGGACGGCGGCGCCGAGCGCATCATGATCGTCACCGCCACGTCGGGAGACACCGGCAAGGCCGCGCTCGCCGGTTTTGCCGACGCTCCGGGCACGGGCATCACCGTCTTTTATCCCGAGGGCAAGGTCAGCCGCGTCCAGAATCTGCAGATGTCCACGCAGGAGGGCGACAACGTCGCCGTCTGCGGCATCCGCGGCAACTTTGACGACGCTCAGAGCGCCGTCAAGCGCATCTTTGCCGATAAGGAGCTTGCCGAGCGTCTAGAGGCAGCCGGCACGGTGCTTTCGAGCGCCAACTCCATCAACGTCGGCCGTCTGGTGCCGCAGGTCGTCTACTACTTTGCCGCCTATGCGCAGCTGCTGCGCGCCGGCGCTATCGAGGCCGACGACGCCGTAGAGTTCTGTGTGCCCACCGGCAACTTTGGCGATATCTTGGCCGGCTACTACGCCAAGCGCATGGGTCTGCCCGTCGCCAAGCTCGTCGTGGCGAGCGACAAGAACAACGTGCTTGCCGACTTCCTGACCACCGGCGTTTACGACCGTAACCGCCCGTTCTTCACGACCATTTCACCGTCGATGGACATCCTTATTAGCTCCAACCTGGAGCGCATGCTCTACTTCCTGTCCGACGGCGACTGCGAGCTCGTTGCCGGGCTTATGGAGCAGCTTGCCCAGACGGGTCGCTACGAGGTTCCCGCCGACCTGCTGGCCAAGATCCAGAGCGTGTTTGGCTGCGGCTGGGCCAGCGAGGACGAGGTCCGCGCCGCCATCAAGAGCTGCTGGGATGCGAACGGCTACGTGATCGACCCGCACACCGCTTGCGGCTATCACGTCTTTGAGCAGGTCGCCCCCGCCGAGGGCGCCAAGGCCCGCGTGCTGCTTTCGACCGCCAGCCCCTACAAGTTCCCGCGCGCCTGCTGCGACGCCCTGGGCCTCAACGTTCCCGAGGATGATTTTGAGGCTATGCGTGTGCTCGAGCAGGCCACCAACACGGTCGCCCCGACCCAGCTCGCCGAACTCGAATCCAAACCCGTCCGCTTCGAAGACGTCTGCGACGTCGATGAGATGGCAAGCTACGTCGAGTCCGCAGCAAAACGAATGAGCACCAACTAAACCCCTTATTAAGCGCCGGCGAAAGCCGGCGCACCTTCTTTTATCAGATACCCACCGGGATGATGACGAACGCGCACAGCGTGCCTGGCTGTTTAGTTCGTCGCGAGTTCCGCACGCAAAGGAAAGCACTTAATGTGCTTTCCGTCTTGCGCAGGACTGCCCGAGCAGCGAACTAAACAGCCAGGCACGCCAGGAGGACTCACATGATCAAAATCACCGTCCCAGCGACGAGCGCCAACTTGGGCATTGGCTACGACACCCTCGGCATGGCCGTCAGCCTCTACTCGCACTTCACCTTCGAGCGCGCCGACAAACTAACCATCACCGGATGCCCCGAAGAGTTCCAAAACGAGAACAACCTGGTCTACGTGAGCTTTGTCGATGCACTGGCCGCGTGGGGCGAGCCGGCTTTCCCCGTTGCTATCGACATTCAGACCGACGTGCCCGTCGCCCGCGGCCTGGGTTCCAGCTCCACCTGCGTCGTCGCCGGCATCATGGCCGCCGCCGCACTGACAGGCCACACCGTCGACCGTGCCGAGCTCGTTCGCATTGCCACCGAGGTCGAGGGCCATCCCGATAACGTCGCCCCTGCTATCCTGGGCGGCGCCGTCTGCTCCTTTACACCGACCGATTCGCTCCCCCAGTGCCTGCGCTACGAGGTGAGCGACAAGCTTCGTTTTATTACTGTGATTCCGCCCTACGAGGTACATACGAGCGAGGCGCGCAAGGTCGTGCCGCAGGAAATTCCGCTCTCCACCGCCGTATGGCAAATGGGCCGCATCGCCGGCATGACGCGCGGCCTGGAGACCGGCGACCTTGACCTGATTGCCGCCGCCAACGACGACCGCATCCAAGAGCCGTATCGCCGTCGCCTGATTCCCGACTACAACGCCGTGCGTGACACCTGCCTTAACGGCGGCGCTAAGACCATCTGGATCAGTGGCTCGGGCTCGACCCTCATGGCTGTAACCGACGACACCATCGTGGCGAAGTTCCTGCAAGTCAAGCTGCGCGAGCAGTTCCCTAAGTGTGAGACGCATATTTTAACGTGCGACACGGAAGGCGCCCAGATCGAATACCTGTAGTCGCCGTCCCGTATACCCGCCGGGGAGGCCAGGGGCTTTGCCCCCAAATCGTCCTCGGACATGACAGGACCCCCGCTACGCACTTCGTGCGGCGGGGGTCCTGCCGTCCTGCGGAAAGATTTGGGGGCAAAGCCCCTGGCCTCCCCTACGTTAACTTCGCTGGCGGCGGCTACAGGGACCTACACTCTGGAAAGTCGCCGGGCTGATAGTTGCTTTTTATTGATAGGGTCTCTTGCTAGGTTGGGGCACTTATTAGAGGCAGGCTTCGGCAATGCGCTTTTTGAGTTCGTCGATGCCGGTGCCGGTCTGGGAGCTTGTGATAATAACGTTCTCGGCCGGAACGTTGAGCTGCTTTTTGATGGCTGCCGCTTGGCGTGCCTGCTGGGTGCGGCTGAGCTTGTCGGCCTTGGTGAGGCAGACGATAAAGTTGAACTCGTTGCCCTGCAGGTAGTCGATCATGTCATGGTCGAGCTTGCTCGGGTCGTGGCGAATGTCAACCAGCGACACGACCAGGTTAAAGCTGCGCTCGGAGTCAAAGAAGTCGCCAATAAGCTCGGCCCAGCGGTCGCGCTCGGCCTTGGAGCGACGGGCGAAACCGTAACCCGGCAGGTCCACGAAATGTACGTCGTCGGCCTCAAAGAAGTTGATGTTGCTCGTCTTGCCCGGCGTACTCGAAACCTTGACCAGGTTCTTGCGGCCAAAGAGCTTGTTCATAATCGACGACTTGCCCACATTGGAGCGGCCCACAAAGCTCACCTCGGGACAGGTGGACTCGGGAATCTGCGAAACCTTGCCGTAGCTGGCGACGAACTTGGCAAGCTGGTAGTTAATGGAATCGGCCATGGACACTCCTTGGTCGTAGGTTCTTACAAAAGAGCGCGCTATTGCGCAGCGGCAATGCGGCGGACGATATCGAGCGTGATGTCACTTGCGACACGCGCATACTCGAACAGATCGAACTCTCGATCGCAAATTGCATCGTACGCCTCGTCACAATTATCGCTGATAGCGCGCAACACCAGGCAATCGACACCATTTTTGGTTGCGACATGGGCAATTGCCGCGCCCTCCATGCCGACACAATCGGCATGCGTCGCCTCGATAGCGTCGTTGCGCATGGCGGCGCCCGTCACAAAGCGGTTACCCGTGGCAATCGTGCCGACCAGGAACTGCTTGGTGCCCTCGTTCGAAGCGACTGCATTTGTCGAAGCGTCAACGAACCCACGCTCAGCAAGCACGTCGACGGCAATATCGACCAGCGCGGGCGTCGAACCAAACTCCTCAAGCCCCGGTGCAGACTCGGCGATAAGCGCGGTATCGGTATCCAGATAGCGCAGGCGTTTGCCAATGACCACGTCGTCGATATGGAGCTTGGGGTTCAAACCGCCCGCAATGCCCGAAAACACAACAGCCTGCGGAGCATACTTACTAATGAGGTGCTGCGTTGCAGCGGCGGCGTTCACTGTGCCCATGCCCGCCGTTGTGGCGACAACTGTCAGGCCGTCGAGCTCACCGCTCACGACGGTCAAGCCTGCCTCCCGCGCCTCGCAAACGTCACTCAGCTCTTCCTTAATCTGCATGATCTCTTTTTCGAGCGCACCGATAATCGCGATGGCAGCCATACCATTCCCCAAACCTATACGAAATTCTCAACCAAGGTATGGTACCAGCATTTTGTTTGACCTCGCCAAACGAACACGCTAAGCCAGCGCAGCTCGCGTATCAAACAGAGCCTTTGCAATCGCAGCCGTAACCTCGCTCGAGTGGTCGCTCCACGACATCAATGTCATGATACTCATAACATAGCTATGGCCGTCGACTTCGATCAGTCCGGCATCGCATGTCGAATAGTAACCATCCTCGCTAATCCAGCCCGCCTTGTTGCGCATCTTAAAGGGTAGTCAATTTGGGACGGGCTTGTTAGCCGATGGCCGACCTGAGCTCCGCACGGCGCTTTTTCATGCCGGCCATGACGGCGTTGCGCAGCTCGGGCATGCGCGCGGTATCCATCTGGGGCACGCCCTCGAGCTTATAGGGAATACCCAGCTGCTCGTACTTGACGACACCCATCGTGTGATACGGCAGCATTTCCAGGCCCACCACGTTGTGCCATGGAGCGATCAGGCGACCGAGCTTCTCGCATTCCTCCGCCGTGTCGGTGATACCCGGCACCACCACATGGCGAATAACAACCTTAATCTTGCGATGGGCAAGCTCATCGCCAAACGCCAGGATGCGCGCAGGATCGCAACCGGTCAGCTTTTTATGCTCAACCGGATCGGCATGCTTGATGTCGAGCAGCACCATATCGGTCTCGTTGAGAACAGCATCGAACTTCTCCGGATGCTTGGGATCAAATGCATAGCCACAGCTATCTAGGCAGGTATGCACACGGCCATCGGGATTGTTGTGCATTGCACGGAACAGGTCGGCCAAAAACTCGGGCTGCAGGAGCGGTTCGCCACCCGAAACGGTAATGCCGCCGCTACGGTAGAACTCATGGTTGCTCTGGAACTCGTCCATGAGATGCTCGACGGTCACCATCGTGCCGCCGTTAACAGACCAGGTATCGGGATTGTGGCAATACGCGCAGCGCATGGGACAGCCCTGAACAAACACCACAAAGCGGATGCCGGGTCCGTCGACCGTTCCCATCGTCTCGATCGAATGCACGCGACCCAGGGCATACGCAGAGTCCTCGGGACGAGCGTCCACACCCTCAAGCGTCATTTCTGCCATTCGCGCTACCTTGCCTCTCCTTGGATGCAACCAATTAAAATGCCAGAGCCATTCTAGCCCATGCGTTTGCGTTTAAACGTCTCGGACTAGAACGGCACGTTTTAATCTATCCCCCATCACCATGGCTGGGGGGCTACGTCGAGATGTCAGGCTGGAGAACGCTCGCCTGCGGCCTTACGCCTTGAGCGTGAGCACCGCACCGAAGGCGGTCGGGCCGCAATGGCTCGAAATGACGCCGCCAACCTGAGTCCAGGTAACGTCCTTAAATCCCAGATCGTGCGCATAGACTTCCATGTCGTCGCGCAGCTCCTCGGAAAGACCCACCGAATACGCCAGGCCAATGTGTGAGTAGTCAATCTCGCCCTTCGCAACCATGTGGTCAAGAAAGGCACGGGCGCACTTGAGCATACAACCGCGGAACTTCTTAGTCGCCACGAACTTACCGCCCGTCACCTCGATGCAGGGCTTAATCTTGAGCAGATGGGCGCCTAGGAACGCGACGTTGGACAAGCGACCGCCGGCCTTAAGGAAGGCGAGATCGGTTGGGACAAAGCCCAACAGCACGCGGTCCATCACCGAATTGGTGAAGGCGAAAATTTCGTCAACGGTGGCATCGGGGTGAGCCTCGATGTATTTGGCAGTCTCGACGACAACGAGCGACTGGCCTACCGAGACAAAGCGCGTGTCCATGGAGAACACGTAGTCGCGCCCCTCCGCTGCAATCTTCGAGGACTGATGCGAACAGGTCGTGGCCTCGGAATATGCAAGATGCAAAATGGTCGCGTCGGGCTGCTCGGCATGAATGCGGTCGTACACGTGAGCAAAATCCGCAGGCGAGCAGCCACTGGTCTTGGGCATAACGCCAAACTCGTTACAGCGCGAGTAAATCTCGAGCGGATCGATCGAGCCGTCCTCGACGGTCTCGTCACCAATCGTGACATGCATAGGCACGCGCACGATGCCGTAGCGCTCGCAGAGCTCCGGCGTCACATCCGACCCAGACTCAACCACGATTACGTACTTGCCCATTATCATCACAACCCATCTCGACGTTGGTTATTTATTACGCGCGCACGCCCGTCGCCCAATTGAACAACGACTCCCAAGCACCAGAGAGACGCCGCCCTTCGCCACAACAAAGGACAGCGTCTCCCTGAAATACTCCGTGCTTGCATGAGATTCTACACGGTTTGGTAATGAGTGTTACTTACTCCGCAAACGGTAGCTATATGCGATAAACGGTAGCCACCAAGAAAGCCTGTGTATCCAAAACGCCATGGTCACTCACAATGCGGCTAGCGAGCCAGACGGTAAAACTCCATCGAGGCGTCGCCCTCGGCGCGCAACTGCATCGCCGGCGCCGCAGACGAATAGGTGCGGCTCGTAAGCGCAACCTCGCCGTCGTTGACAAATACCTCGAGCATCGTGGCATCCGAAAGGACTCGCAGGCAGTAAAGCTCGTCGAGCTCAACCGACCTCTTGTCGCGTCCATAGCCCTCATCGCCCATATCAAGTGTGAGCATTCCGTTGGCAAAGCACACGACAACGCCCTCACGAACTTCCAGCTCAATGGACTTCGTCCCCCGGCACGACACGACGGCATCAAACAGTCGACCAGGAGAGCCGACGGTCTCTCCGGCGGTCACCGAAACACGCTCCTTGCGCAGTTGCTCAACCTCGCGCGCGGGCCACTGACAGAGCTTACCGTCGCGCATATTCAGCACCCTCGGCACGGTAAGCGCGCACTGCCATCCGCGTTCCACCGTCGGGTTTTGAGCCGTTGCATCGGGGCAGCCGGCCCAACCGATCATAATCCGTCGACCGTCGGCATCTGCAAATGATTGAGGGGCATAGAAGTCAAGACCCGCATCGACCATCGGGGGCATACCCTGCCCGGCGATTTTAAAGCTAGGCGCCTCCCAATCGGCCTCAATACGAAACCACACGCACTGATGCGGGTTTTGGTAACGCCAACCATCGGCGGGCACGCCCTGCGGACAGCAAACGAGAATAAGCTCGCCATCAAGCTCAAACAGATCGGGGCACTCCCACATAAAACCGAACTTCTCGCCGAGCTCAATACGCGTCGCATATTTCCAGCACTCAAGATCGTGCGAGGTATAGACGAGCACGCAACCGCGGTCGTCTTTCGTACGAGCACCAAGAACCATATAGTAGATACCGTCGTGCTCCAGGATCTTGGGGTCGCGCACGTGCGTACTAATATCGTCGGGGTAATCGACCGGACCAACAGCTATGTGCTTCTCCCCCAATTTATCGGGGTTCTCGGTAACCATGTGAATCTGATTTTGGTCGCGCCCTGTCAGCACATAGTCATAATCATCGCGGTCAAAATGCTTGACGTTACCGGTATAGAAGTAGTGAATCTTGCCGTCGTGCATAAATGCAGACCCCGAATACGCACCGCTCGAGTCTAGATCTGAATCGGGGAATAGCGCGGGACCGCGGTTCTCGTACGTCACAAAGTCCTTCGTCGTCAGATGATTCCACAGCACCGGTCCGCCGTGCGCGGCATCAAACGGATCGTATTGGTGATAGATGTGGTATGTATCACCAACCTGCACCAAACCGTTGGGATCATTGAGCCAGCCAAGCTCGGGCTCCGCATGGAACAGAAGTCTATCGGAGTCAGCCGCGATGCGAGCCGCAGTCTCATCCTGCCCGGCACGCCACAGCTCGTAGTCCGAGCGCGTCACCTTATGTTTTTGATCGAACATTCAATCGTCCTTCTTGTAGAGGAGAAGGACGCCCGGCCCATGCGAGCCAAACGCCCTTCTCCAACAGGTCGACCCGTACATTACCTTGACGGATCTGGATTAGAAGCTGACATCAAAGCCGGCGCCTGCACCCTCTTCATCGGTGGTCGGAACGCCCTTTGCCTTGTTGTAGGCAAAGATCAGGATGATCGGGACGAAGAAAGCGATCAGATTGCCAGCCACATACCACACGAGGGTCTCGGGCGTGACGATGAGCAGGCCAAGTACGCCGGTCAGACCCTGGCCGATAGCGCGCACCTCAAAGAGCTTCACGAAGGCACCGCCGCAGCCGGCACCGATGCAAGCGCAGATGAACGGAATGATCGAGTAGCGCATGTTTGCAGCAAAGATAGCGGGCTCGGAGATTCCGACCAGCGTCGGGATAAAGGACGACATGCAGATGTTGCGCTCTTTGGAATGCTTCTTGTGAATGAGATACATGCCGATGGCGCCGCCGCCCTGGGCGATGATGGAAACGGACCAGATGGCCTGGATGTAGTTGAAGCCGGTCGTGGCAACGAGATTAGCCTCGATACCCTGAATGAACTGGTGCGTACCGGTAACGACGAGCGGCTGCAGGAACGCGGCAAAGACGAAGGCACCAAAGACGCCCATCCTGTTGTACAGGACATCGATTACGCCGGCAAGGACGTCGCCAATCAGGTTGCCGAGCGGGCCGAACACGGTGAACAGGGCGACGTTGGCAAGAATCAGGGTAACGGTCGGGACAAAGACGAACGAGACGACCTCGGGGATGTACTTCTGGGCAATCTTCTCGACCTTGGCCATGAACCAGGCGGTCAGGATTGCGGGGAACACGCCGCCCTGGAAAGCAACCATGGGAATGGAGAGCGGACCAAAGTTCCAATACTCAGCACCCGTCGGGTCCATAACGAACGCGTTGCGGTTCATAAGGCTCGGATGAACCATGACGATGCCGACGAGGATACCTAGGATCGGGTTGCCGCCAAAACGCTTGACCGCGCTGTACATCACCAGGACAGGCAGGTAATCGAAGGTGGTAGCGATAATGGCAAAGAAGCTTGCGAGGTTCTTGAGGAACTCGCTGTGGTCGGCAAGGCTGCCCTCCATGCCAAAGAGGCCGTTGGCAACGATCAGCGACTTAAGGCCGATGATGATAGCAGCGCCGACGAAAGCGGGAATGATGGGGATAAAGATGTCCGAGAATACCTTGAGGACCGAGAAGAACTTGCCCTTCTTGTCCGCCTCGGCGCCCTTGACCTCGGAAGCACTGATCTCCTTAACGCCCGTCAGAGCCATAAACTCATCATAGACCTTGTTTACGGTACCGGTACCGAAGATGATCATGAGCTGGCCGCTGTTGTACAGCACGCCCTTGACGCCATCGATGTTCTCGAGCTCGGCCTTGTTGTACTTGCTCGTGTCCTTGAGCACCAGACGCAGACGCGTAACGCAATGCGTGGCACCCTCGATGTTATCCAGACCGCCGACGTTATCGACGACTTGCTGAGACACTACTTTGTAGTCCATGTTCCTCTCCATTCCCTTACGAAATCATAAGACGTTTTGTGGCCATTACAGAGATGCGATCGTTGCATTTGCGCACTTGACCGTACCGTCGGTGACCGTCAGCGCCACACCCTGGCCCTGCTTATTGCAGAAGCGAGCGTTAAGCGCAACATCATCGACAAAGATGGTCGCGATATCGTCGTCAACGACCAGGCGCACATGATGAGTGCCCTCGCCCTTAAAGAACAACGGACGCTCGAGGCCCATGTTGTTGACCTGGAACCACGGATACTGGGGGGCCGCCGTAAACTCGAGCTTGCCCTCACGCAGGTTGGCGCGGAACTCATAGGCAAGACCAGACTCGGCGTCCTCGGCGAGCTTCACCGAGAAGCCGGCAGCGTCACCGGCGAGCTCGATGTCGGCGTCGAGCATATAGGTGGAACCGGCATCCGCAGCGAGCACCTGCTCGACCTTGCCCGACTCGCAGGAAAGCTCAAAGGCCTCGACTGCCTTAGCCTCGCCAAAGGCGCCAAGCATGCTGTCGGGGAGTTTGGTGCCAAGCGTTCCGTCGGCACGCTGAACGATCTCGAGGGGCATAAAGGTGCCACCCCACAGGTAAGAGCTGGGGTCGCCGCCCTCGTCACGCGTAGGAACCCAACCAAAGAGAACGCGGCGCTCGCCATCAAATGCGGTACGTGCGGCATAGTACGCGCGGCCATCGAAGGAATCGTCCGCAGGAGTAATCCAGGGACCGTTGATAGAGCGAGACATGCGGTAACGGGTCTTGTTGCCATCGCTGTACTCAGAGAACACCAGATACCACCAGTCGCCCATCTTAAAGAGATCAGGCATCTCAAACATGGTGTACAGGCCCGGATTCCACCAGTCGCCCTGGAACTCCCAGGTATCCAGGTCCTTGGAGGTGAACTTGACCAGACGACCGGTCATCAGACGCTTGTCCTCGCCCACACGCGTGCCGAGGATGAGCATGTACTCTTCGTTCTCCTCATCCCAAAGCACAAAGGGATCGCGCCAGTTGCGGTCATCGTAACCCTCCTGGGGCGGAAGCAGCGTCTCGGCGATGTTCTTCTCCCACTTGACGGCGTCGTCACTCGTTGCGTGAAGAAGAACCTGCTTCATCAAACGTGCGCGGACCTTATCGCGATTGCAACCAGTGTAGAGCGCATGGTACTTGTCGCCCACCTTAAACACCGTGCCGGCATAAACATACTGGTCGACTTCCTCGTCGCCGCCACGCTCAAGGCTCTCGCCAAAGTCTTTGTAATTGACGAAGTCCTTGGTCGTAGCGAGCGCCCAGCCAAACGGCTCTCCGAAAGGTCCGGGGTTACGCGTGTCACGCTGGTGATAGAGATAGAACGTGCCGTCCTCGCCGTACGGCATGATGTCGCCTACCCAAATTCCCTCAGGCTGGTAATACACCTTGTGCATCCGAGACTTCCTTTCCCGCAAGATACTAACTCGGTACAACTGCAAGATATGTCAATCGTTTTCATATGTCAAACGTTTTCACACCAATACGTCTTTTCGCAGTTCCAGTCGTCGGCAAACGGTTGACATATGCCGGCGAACGGTCATCAGAGGCGTTTGAGGAATTCTTTTGGCACGGGATGAACTACGCGGTTTTGCCCTCAATGAGTTCAACGGGGAGTTTGATATTCGATTCGGGCTTATCGCCGTTAATAAGAGCGATGATGGATTGCGCCGCGAGCTCTCCGATGCGATCGATATCTTGGCGTACGGTTGTTAAGTCAGGCATAAACGTCATGGTGCGGCGGGCACCATCCGCGCCCACGACCTTAATATCGTCCGGAGCGCTCAAGCCGCGTTGCTTCATCACGTTGAGACAGATGGCCGCCATCGTGTCGTCTCCCGCAAAGATGCCGTCAATATCGGGGTTCTCATCGAGGATCTTCGCAACGACCGCGCTCTTTTCGTCGTCGGACTTAACGAACTCGACCTCACGGACAAGCGCGGGCAAACCGGCCTGCTCCACAACATCGTGGTAGGCATCGGTACGCTTATTGGCAGGCATACGCATGCGGCTATTGTTGCGCAGGCACAAGATGCGCGAACACCCGTCATCGATCAGGCGACGCGTGGCAAGTTCGCCGATGCTATAGCTGTCGCTCGCAATCTGAACAGAGGCCTCGCCAAGGTCGCAGTCGATACCAACCAGACTCAAGCCCATCTCGGCATACGCCTCGGCACCGATATTAAGCGAGTTGACGATGACGCCATCAACCATATTGCGCCGAAGCATATCGATATAAGAACGCTCAAGATCAGGTCGATTGGCGCTATTGCACAGCAACATCTTAAAACCGTTTTCGGCCAGGGTACGCTCAACGGCTTGGACCGCTTGTGCATGAAACGGGCTGCTGACATAGGGAACGATCATACCGATTAGATTCAGGCGACCGTTGAGCATGGCACGGGCGATATCGTTGGGCGTATAGTTGATACGCTCCATCGCGGCATGGACCTTATCGCGGGTCTCTTGGCTAATATAGCCGCGATTATTAAGCACGCGAGATACCGTAGTAGGCGAAACCCCCGCCACCGCTGCAACTTCCTTGATGCCAGGCTTAGCAGAATCCTTAGAACGAGCACCCTCGCGAGCCATAGCACCCTCCCCTCATCAACATGTCATACGTTTACATACGAACAAAGCATACCCCAACAACAGTGGGAAGACGGTAACAGTACAAGTAAGTAAACGACTCATCCAAATAATTAGGAGAGTTCCGCCTAAAGGGTGACTACACAGGACCCCGCCGGGGCTGTTTGGGCTACCTCCCAAAATATTCCGCAGGACGCAAGAAGCCCTCGCCGCACGAAGTGCGCAGCGAGGGCTTCTTGCATGTCCGAGGACGTTTTGGGAGGTAGCCCAAACAGCCCCAGCGATCCTGCGGGAGTTAAACCCCTTTAGAACTTGTTGTGGAAGGTACGCGAAATGACCTCGTCCTGCTGCTCCTTGGTGAGCGTGTGGAAGTTCACGGCATAGCCGGAAACGCGGATGGTCAGCTGCGGGTACTTCTCGGGGTGAGCCTGAGCGTCGAGCAGCGTCTCACGGTTGAAGACGTTGATGTTCAGGTGGTGGCCACCCTTCTCGGCGTAAGCGTCGAGCATGTGGACCAGGTTATCGGCCTGAGTCTCGGAAACTTCAGAAACCTTCATAATGTGTCTCCTTCGATCGATAGGCGCCGGCCGAAACCAGCGCACTAATCAGTAATCGTTATTGTTAGTATAGCACTAACAATAGTTACTCGCCCAGCTGATCAAGGTCGATATCACCAAAGAACACCTGGTCCTCCTTGCCGAGCGCACCCGGGATGATGGAGAAGGTGTTGGAGATGCCGTCCTGAGCATCGCGGAACGGGAGCTTGGAAACCGAAGACAGCGAAGCGATGGCGCCGTGGCTATCGCGCTTGTGCATGGGGTTAGCACCCGGGGCGAAGGGCTGGCCAGCCTTGCGGCCATCAGGCGTAGAACCGGTCTTCTTGCCGTACACGACGTTGGAAGTGATGGTCAGAACCGAGGTCGTGGGCACGGAGTTGCGGTAGGTGTCGTTCATGCGGATGTACTCCATGAACTGGTGCACAACGTCGTGAGCGATCTGGTCGACGCGGTCGTCGTCGTTACCGTACTTGGGGAACTCGCCCTCGGTCTCGAAGTCGACGATGATGCCGTTCTCGTCACGGACGGGGTGGACCTTGGCG
This sequence comes from Collinsella sp. AM20-15AC, assembly GCF_003471405.1. NCBI lineage: Bacteria > Bacillati > Actinomycetota > Coriobacteriia > Coriobacteriales > Coriobacteriaceae > Collinsella > Collinsella sp. AM20-15AC. The sequence goes on along the minus strand of NZ_QRJA01000005.1, from coordinate 79,443 downwards.
TATTTGATGGCGGACAGGGAGTCAGCCACGACGGAAAGGCCAGCAATGCCCGTAGCGAACCAGCGGTGCACGTGCTTGTCGTGCAGAGCCATCTGGATGCGCTCGTAGCAATACTTGTCGTGCATGTAGTGGATGATGTTCAGCGAGTTGACGTACACGCCAGCGAGCCACTTCATCATGTCGTTGTACTTGGCCACAACGTCGTCGTAATCGAGCGTATCGCCCTCGACGGCGCGATACTTGGGGCCGACCTGCTTCTTGGAGACCTCGTCAACACCGCCGTTGAGTGCGTACAGCAGGCACTTGGCCAGGTTGGCACGGGCGCCGAAGAACTGCATCTCCTTGCCGATGCGCATGGAGGACACACAGCAGGCAATGCCGTAGTCGTCGCCGTGGTAGACGCGCATGAGGTCGTCGTTCTCGTACTGGATCGAGGAGCTGGCAACAGAAGTCTTGGCGCAGAACTTCTTGAAGTTCTCAGGCAGACGGGTCGACCACAGAACGGTCATGTTGGGCTCGGGGCTGGTGCCCATGTTCTCGAGCGTGTGCAGATAGCGGTAGCTCATCTTGGTAACGAGCGTACGGCCGTCGACACCCATGCCGCCGATGGACTCGGTGACCCACTGCGGATCGCCGGTAAACAGGGCCTGGTACTCGGGGGTACGGGCAAACTTGACCATGCGGAGCTTCATGATGAAGTGATCCACGAACTCCTGGATCTGCTCCTCGGTGAAGGTACCGTTGGCAAGGTCGCGCTCAGCGTAGATGTCGATGAACGTAGAGGTGCGGCCGATGGACATAGCGGCGCCGTTCTGCTCCTTGACGGAAGCGAGGTAGGCGAAGTACATCCACTGGATGGCCTCCTGCGTGTTGGTAGCAGGGTTGGAAATATCGAAACCATAGGTCTCGGCCATCATCTTGAGCTCGCCGAGGGCGCGGATCTGCTCCTGCAGCTCCTCACGATCGCGGATGTTGTCGGCGGTCATGACCGTCGGGGTGGAAGCCTTCTGGGCCTCCTTGTCCTTGATCAGGTAGTCGACACCGTACAGGGCGACACGACGGTAGTCGCCGATGATGCGGCCGCGGCCATAGCCATCGGGCAGACCGGTGATGATGTGGGCCGAGCGGCAGGCGCGCATCTCGGGGGTGTAGACATCGAAGACGCCGGCGTTGTGAGTCTTGCGCTCGAAGGTGTAGCGCTCGACAACGTTCTCGTCGATCTTGTAGCCGTGCTGGCTGGCAGCCTGGCAAGCGATGCGGATACCGCCGTTGACGTGCAGCGCGCGCTTGAGCGGCTTGTCGGTCTGGAGGCCGACGATGGTCTCCTTGTCGCGATGGGCGTTATCGATGTAGCCAGCGGGGTGGCTCACGATACCCGTGACGGTCTTGGTGTCCATATCGAGGACGCCGCCCTGCTCGCGCTCCTTGAGCAGCAGGTCGAGAACCTCGCCCCACAGCTCCTTGGTACGCTCGGTCGGGCCGGCGAGGAACGACTCGTCGCCCTCGTAGGGGGTGTAGTTCTTCTGGATGAAGTCTCGGACGTCAACCTCTCCCGTCCAGATGCCTTCCTTGAAGCCTTCCCATGCCTCCTGCATTGTGTAACCACGCTCCTAGTTACGTGTAATGCGGCGCTCTCTCACACCGCTGCTTATTGAATTCTTGAATTATCGGCTTGCACTACCGGCTTCTTCCGTTCTTCACCACACGTTGGTACAGGGAAAAACGTTTGTCCACCTTGGAACTGCAACCCAAAACCCAAGATTTCATCCGTTTGAGAAGGATAACATAGCCACCCCCTTCATCAGGGCTGTTATATGTTTCTTTTTTTATATCATAAGGGCGTTTTTTACAAACCCGCAGGAAATGCGAGCGCGAACAACTACCGTTCACCGATTTGTTTGGTATTTTTCCTTGCCTTTATACGACGTTCACTCTAGCTGTTATGCCAGTTTTAGTAGGGTAAAGTGCCCCAGAGACCCCACAGAAACTGCAGGGCGGTCACGGGACTTCCCCCGTGGCCGCCCTGAGGCGTGGCTAGTTTTTTAGCTTTGATTGCCGCTTGGCATTAGGCGGCTGCGGCGGCCTTGTCGGTCGTTGCCTTGCTGTGGCCCTGGCCCTCAAAATGCTTGTAGCACCAGCTGGTGACCAGCGGGGTCAAAATAGCCGTCACGATTGCGCAGGCAGCAACCTGTGCCGTAGCCGTCGCGAGCACGGCACCACCGTACATGGCCCCGTTGACGCTTGCCATGGCAGCAGGCGTGGCCACATTGGCTCCGGCGCAGCTCGAAATGGCTGCACCTGCGACACCCGTACCGCCCGTGAGCTTATCGACCGCGATGACGGGAATTGCAAAGACCACCGAGCAGATCACGCCGAGCAGAATACCGGGAAGACCGCCATTAATGAGCTGGCCAAAGGTCATGGTCGAGCCCATGGCAAAGAAGACGAGCACGATGATGGCGGAAAGTGCCGGTGCCATCATCTTCTTAAAGCTCGGGAAGAGGTTACCCAGAATAATGCCGACGACGATCGGCAGGATGGCGCCCACGAGCGACCAGCCGATCGGAGCCTGACCGGCAGCGCCGAGCACGATCATCGTGACCGGAGGGCCGACAACCAGCGTGGTGATGGCGACAGCGCCACGCTCGGCCTCGTTGCCCATGGTGCCCATCAGGCCAGCGTACATAGCGTTGTTGGCGCCGGTGCAAGCGGCCAGCATCACCATGGCAGAGATGCCAAACAGGTTGTCGTTGAATACATAAAGGATGAGCAGCGACACGGCAACGACCACGATCTGCTTGACGGCGATGATGATGGCGCCGCGGGCAGCGGCGGCAGGAGCACTCTTAAACGAAATCGTCGTACCGACGATGAGCAAAAAAGCGCCAACAAGCGGGCCTGCGCCCTGCTGGGTCATGCCGAGCGTAAAGCTGCCGAGCGTTTTGAACAGGTCGGGGAACAGCGTGTTGAGCAGGCAGCCCAACAAAAGCGGCACCAAAATATTGGCACCCGGGATGGAGGACATCTTAAAGAACGGCTCCTTTGCCGCCGGCGCCTCCACCGCAGTCGATTCACTCATATATATCTCCTTTGGATGCATGCGAATCGTAGCCGCACGCGCCTTTGTCAGAAAGAAGGCGACGGTCCCGAGTCGCAGGAGCCGTCGCCGAATAATCGTCGCGGGGTATTACCCGTCCAGAACGATGCCACCATCGCAGTCACCGATCTCGCCGTTCACGAAGCTGGCAAGGTCGGAGGCAAAGAAGAGCACCATCTGCGCAGGCTCGCTGGCCTGGGCGGCGCGGCCCAGAGGAATACCGTTGATGATGCGCTGAGAGTTCTCGTCAGAGAGAATCGAGGTCATATCGGTAAGGGTGAGCGACGGGCACACGGCGTTGCAGCGGACGCCAAACTTGCCGCCTTCCTTGGCGACTGCCTTGGTTAGACCGTTAACACCGGCTTTGGAGCTGGCGTAGGCAGCGGTGCCGAGCAGGCCGCCGCCGATCTTGCCGGCAACAGAGCTCACGTTGACGATAGTGCCGGCATGGGCCGCCTTAAAGTGCGGGTACACGGCGTTCATCATGGTAAAGGTGCCGTTGAGGTTGATGTCGATGGTGCGACGCCACTCGGTGTCATCGATCTCGTCGAACTTCTTGGTGCTGATGACGCCAGCGCAGTTGATCAGGATGTTGGTTTGCGGCAGGTCCGTAAAAATCTGCTCGACGGTCTCACGAGCCTTAGGCGCATCGGCAACATCGAGCTGATAGAACTTGTTGCCCTCGCCAAGCTCGGCCACAGCGGCCTCGCCCTTGGCAGCGTTCCTTGCGATGAGCGCGACGTGTCCGCCGCCCGCGACGATGCCCTTGGCGATCTCGAGGCCAATGCCCTGAGTGCCACCCGTGACAATCGCGGTCTTGCCCGTGAAGTCAAATGCCATGACTCCAACCCCCTTGATTCAGGTGTCTCCTTGCGGGAAGTTGGAGCATCGCACGTGGCGATAAATGAGTCCCAGTCGTCATGGTGGTGACAACCCCTCGCCTAACCGCGGGCATAATAGTTCTTTGAAACGCTTCAGCAATTGAATTTTTTAACTCTTTATGCGCTCTTTATATTGCCCACTGCATGAGGCCCGAATATGCGGGTATCATCTTCCACCGAAAATAGTTTCTAGTGTTAGGGGTTTTCGGTGGAAGATACCGATTTCCATGAGCTTGGGCGTCAACTCTTAACTGAGTTTGGCAGCATGCATCAGCGCATTTCGCGCTTTGCGGACAAAGCTCTCGGCGGCGAGATGGCCGTCATGCGCGCTCTCATGCTCGCTGGCGGCTCGCTCACGCCGAGCGAACTCGCCAATCGTGCCTGGGTCTCGAGCGCCCGCATCGCCAATATCCTACGCGCTCTCGAAGCCAAGGGCTGGGTTGAGCGTGAGCACTCAAAGACCGACCGTCGTCGCGTACACGTCACGGTGACCGACAAGGGATTCCATGATCTCGAGATCAAGCGTCGGGAATTCGAGGACCGCACCGCGGCCTTCCTCGAGCAGCTCGGCGAAACAGATACCCAAGAGATGGTGCGCCTTCTAAGACGTGCCAACGAAATTATCGACCGCAACCAAGAAAGGAGAGATGCCGAGTGAGGATTCTCAAGCTCTTTAAAAAGCATGTCCTGGCACTGTTCGCAGCTATCGTACTTATCGTAATCAGCTGCAACGCCGATCTGGCGCTGCCTACCTATATGAGCGACATCGTCGACGTGGGCGTGCAGCAAGGCGGCATCGCCTCGCCCGTGCCCGACACCATCCGCTCCGAATCGCTCGACGACCTCGAACTCTTTATGAGCGCCAAAGACGCCAAGACGGTAGAGGCTGCGTTTGGCAAGGCAGACAAAAACGGGATTCGCACGTACAAGGGCACCGAGGACGAGCGCGCCGACGGCAGCAAGCTCGCCGACATTATGAGCCTGCCCGAGACCGTCGTCCTTTCGCTCAACCAAGGCATCGACGCCGACTCCATGGGCGACATGACCGGCACGTCCAGCGAGAAAGACAGCGACGCCGCTCAGGCCATGCCCACGCCCGAGCAAATGGCGGCGATGACGCCCGAGCAGCTCGCCGAGATGCAGCAGAAGGCCACGGCGGCCCAGAACATGCAAAAGCAGATTGATGCAGACGGCGGTAAGATCACCATGAAGAGCCTGCGTCTGGGCATCGAAGGCGGTCTGGTAGACCAAAGCAAGCTCGTCGAGAGCGCCAACGAAATGGCAGATAAAATGGGCTCCATGTCGGGGTCCATCGTCACCCAGCGCGCCGTGAGCTATGTGCAGGACGAGTACAAGGCACAGGGTATCGACCCCGCCGACGTGCAGAACGCCTACCTGGGCCGCATGGCGACCACGATGTTTGGTCTGTGTCTGGTGTCGCTGGTCGCCACCATCCTGACCGGTGCCGTGGCTTCGCGCACCGCCTGCTCCATCGCCCGCGACCTGCGCCGCGAGACCTTCAACAAGGTTATGCACTTCTCGCCGGCCGAGGTGGGCAAGTTTAGCCAGGCCTCGCTCATCACCCGCTGCACCAACGACATTCAGCAGATTCAGATGGCCGCAACCCTGTTTATCCGCATGTGCCTCATGGCGCCCGTCATGGGCATCGTCGCCGTCATGCGCGTCCTGGCCAACCACACCGGCCTGGAGTGGACCATCGCCGTGGCCATCATCGCGGTCTCGGCCGTCGTCGGCGTGCTTATGGGCCTCACCATGCCCAAGTTCAAAAAGATGCAGAGCTTTGTGGACCGCGTGAACCTTACCGCTCGCGAGCTGCTCGACGGCCTTATGCCCATCCGCTCGTTCAACCGCGAGGAGCATGAGCTTGAGCGTTTTGACAAGGCATCACTCGACCTGATGACCACACAGCTCTACACCAACCGCGCCATGAGCTTTATGATGCCGCTCATGATGCTCGTTATGAACTGCATCACCGTGCTTATCGTCTGGTTTGGCGCGCAGGGCGTGTCCGACGGCGTGATGCAGGTCGGCAACATGATGGCGTTTATCTCCTACACCATGCAGATCGTCATGGCGTTTATGATCCTCACCATGGTTTCGGTCATCCTGCCCCGCGCCGAGGTCGCAGCCGAGCGCGTTGAAGAGGTCATCACTTGCCCCACGAGCATCAACGACCCCGCCTCGCCCAAACTGCCCGCGACCAACGCGCCGCGCGGTGAGCTCGCCTTCCACGACGTGAGCTTCCAGTATCCCGATGCCCGCGCCGATGTCATCAGCGGTGTGAACTTCACCACGCACGCCGGCCAGATGCTCGGCATCATCGGCTCCACGGGTTCGGGCAAGTCCACGCTTGTGCAGCTCATCCCGCGCCTGTACGACGTCACCGGCGGCAGCATTTCGCTCGACGGCATCGACGTGCGCGATATGACCCTTTCCGAGCTTCGCCGCCGCATTGGCTATATCCCGCAGCAGGGGCGTCTGTTCTCGGGCACTGTCGAGAGCAACCTCAAATTTGCCGGCGACATGGTGAGCGATGATGACATGCGCCAGGCGACACGCATCGCACAGGCCGAGGACTTTATCGCCGAGCGCGAGGGCGGCTACGACTCCCCCATCAGCCAGGGCGGCTCCAATGTCTCGGGCGGTCAGCGCCAGCGCCTGGCCATCGCCCGCGCGTTGGCCAAAAAGCCCGAGGTCGTGGTGTTCGATGACTCGTTTAGCGCCCTCGACTACAAGACCGACGCGCGCCTGCGCGAGGAGCTTGCCAAAAACGTTACCGACGCCGCGCTCGTGGTCGTGGCCCAGCGCATCGCGACCATCATGCACGCCGACCAGATCATCGTGCTCGACGACGGTCACGTAGTGGGCACCGGCACGCACGAGGAGCTGCTGCACGGCTGCCCGGCGTACCTGGAGATTGCACAGTCGCAGCTTTCCGCCGAGGAGCTGGGGCTTACCCAAGAAGAAATTGCAGCCGTCATGGAAGGAGGCGAGCGCTAATGGCAGACGAGACCAAGACTCAGATTCCCAAGCCCACCCGCCAGCGTGGTCCCATGGGCCGCATGGGTGGCATGCGCCGTGGCGAAAAGGCCAAGGACTTTAAGGGCACCATGAGGCAGCTGCTCGGCTATATCGGCCAGCACAAGATTGCCGTGTTTGCCGCCGTCGCCTTTGCCGTGTGCTCGGTCATCTTTAACATTGTGGGGCCCAAGGTGCTCGGCCAGGTTACGACTAAGCTGTTCGAGGGCTTGGTTGCCAAGGTCAACGGCACCGGCGATGTCGACTTTTCCTGGATCGCCAAGACGCTCGGCTTTTTGCTCTGTCTGTATCTGGCGAGCTCTGCCTGCAGCCTGATCCAAGGCTGGCTCATGACCGGCGTCACGCAAAAGATTTGTTATCGCATGCGCAAGGAGATCGCCGCCAAGATCGCCGTCGTTCCGATGAGTTACTTCAACGGCCACAGCAAGGGCGACGTACTCAGTCGCATCACCAACGACGTCGATACGCTCGGCCAGTCGCTCAACCAGAGCGTGACGCAGCTCATCACGTCTGTCACACAGATTATCGGCGTGCTCGTCATGATGCTGTCGATCAGTCTGCCGCTCACCGGCGTCACCGTGCTCACGCTGCCGGCTGCCGCGATTATCCTGACCGTGATGATTCACTTCTCGCAGCCGTACTTCCGCGAGCAACAGCAAGTCCTGGGCGCCGTCAACGGCATTATCGAGGAGGACTTTGCCGGCCAGAACGTTATTCAGGTGTTCGACCGCGCCGAGGCCTCAATCGAGGAGTTCGACCGCCAAAACGACCGTCTCTTTATTAGCGGCTGGCGCTCGCAGTTCCTGTCGGGCCTGATGATGCCGCTTATGAGCTTGGTGGGTAACATGGGCTACGTAGGCGTCGTCGTGGTAGGCGCGCAGCTCGCGCTGACCGGCAATGCCACGCCCGGCGACATCCAGAGCTTTATCCAGTACGTTCGCAACTTTACGCAGCCGGTGCAGCAGCTGGGCAACGTGAGCAACACGATGCAGTCGATGGCCGCCGCCACCGAGCGCGTGTTTGAGTTCTTGGCTGCGCCCGAGGAGGAGCAGAAGGCCGACGCCCAGATTCCCGAGAAGCGCCCCGGCCACGTTGAGTTCGACCACGTCAAGTTTGGCTACACGCCCGACAAGACCATCATCCACGACTTTAGCTGCGAGGCACAGCCCGGTCAGACCATCGCCATCGTCGGCCCCACCGGCGCCGGCAAGACCACGCTCATTAAGCTGCTGCAGCGCTTCTACGACGTGGACGGCGGTTCACTGCGCGTCGAGGGCGTCGACGTGCGCGACTGGGACCGCGCGGCACTGCGCGGCGAGTTTGCCATGGTGCTGCAGGATACCTGGCTGTTTAACGGCACCATCCGCGAGAACATCCGCTACGGACGTCCCGATGCGACTGACGCCGAGGTCGAGGCCGCTGCACGCGCCGCACGCTGCGACCACTTTATCCATACGCTCGCCGGCGGCTACGACTTTATGATCAATGAGGAGGGCACCAACCTCTCACAGGGCCAGCGCCAACTCGTGACCATCGCCCGCGCCATTTTGGCCGACCGTCCGGCGCTGATTTTGGACGAGGCGACTTCCAACGTCGATACCCGCACCGAGGAGCTCATCCAGCGCGCCATGGATGCGCTGATGCAGGGCCGCACGAGCTTTGTCATCGCGCACCGCCTGTCCACGATCCGCAACGCCGACGTGATCTTGGTAATTCGCGACGGCGACATCGTCGAGAAGGGCACACACGACGAGCTGCTCGCCCAAGGCGGCTTCTACGCCGACCTGTACAACTCGCAGTTCGACGAAGCGGCGTAAATTCTGCCGCAGGGAACGAATAACGCCCGAGAACGGGGGCGCAGGACAGCCTGCGCCCCCGTTTTGTGTCCTTCGAGCCTCGAAACGCCTTCCCTGGGACCTGATTGACGGCGCCTTCCAGACCCCGTGGTCAAAAAAGGGCAAATATGAGTACTGTCACCTTTTTAGTAACAGCCAAAACTGCCCCAAACGACCTCTTTGCAGCCCAGATATGCCTTCAAATTGATCAAAATGCCCGGTAGCATACTTCTGTGTGCCAACGTTAATGAACATATTTACTGTTGTGTCTATTATCTTGTAAGATCGATATGATACTACGCTAGCAACAGTACTCATATTTGCCATTTTTTGTCCACAGGGTATGCCGCAGAAGATCCAACTTGCTCCAGCGTGCCGTACGCTGGCCCTCCCCTTCCGGCGAGCACCGACATTTCCCCAGATAAAACCGACCAAAATAAACCTGTCCCTTTTCGGCAGGTTTCGGGGCGACAACGGCTTGCACTTTAGCGTGCGACAGCGGATAATGCCGTGCATTCGAGAATTCGCCAATTGTTGCCGTTAATTGATAAAGGAGGTCCCATATGGCCATGGAATTCAAGCGCAGGTTGCCGATCCCCATGGAGATCCGCGAGGAAATGCCGCTTTCCGCCGAGCTTACCGCCAAAAAGCAGGCATTCGACGCCGAGGTCGCCAAGGTCTTTACCGGCGAGGACGCACGCAAAGCGCTCATCATCGGCCCGTGCTCTGCCGACCGCGAGGACTCGGTACTTGAATACATGAACCGACTGGCCAAGGTCGCCGAAGAGGTCAAGGACAAACTCATCATCATTCCGCGCGTCTACACCAACAAGCCGCGCACCAAGGGCACTGGCTACAAAGGCCTGCTGCACAACCCCGACCCCGAGGCGCCCGATGACCTGCTCGAAGGCGTCAAGGCCATCCGCCACATGCACCTGCGCGTCATCGAGGAGACTGGCTTCTTTACCGCCGACGAGATGCTCTACCCGTCCAACTACCAGTACCTCGTCGACCTGCTGAGCTACGTTGCCGTGGGTGCACGCTCGGTCGAAAACCAGGAGCATCGCCTGGTGTCGAGCGGCATTTCGGTGCCTGTGGGCATGAAAAACCCCACCGCCGGTTCCACCACCGTCATGCTTAACTCCATTTACGCCGCTCAGGCGCACCAGAGCTTTATCTTCCGTAACTGGGAAGTCGATTGCGATGGCAATCCGCTCGCACACGCCGTCATGCGTGGCTACATCGGCCTCGATGGGCGCACCTACCCCAACTACCACTACGAGCACCTCGAGCGCCTGGCCGAGCGCTATACCGAGCATGCCGGCTACGCCAACCCGGCGGCGGTCATCGACTGCAACCACGACAACTCGGGCAAGCGCCCGCTGGAGCAGTACCGCATCTGCAAGGAGGTGCTCGACAGCTGCCGCCGCAACGAGTCCATCTCCAAGCTGGTCAAGGGCTTTATGATCGAGTCCTACCTGGAGGATGGCAATCAGCCAGTCGATGGCGGCGTCTTTGGCAAGTCGATCACCGACCCGTGCCTGGGCTGGGAAAAGACCGACTACCTCATCCACGAGATCGCGGAGCGGGTTTAGAGTTACGGCGTTTTACCAAACGCCGTAACCGGCCGACGCAGCAAACCAGCCAGAGCGGCAATCTGCCTTTCAGCTTCGACGGCATGACCAAAAGGTCAATGCCGCCTCGCTTCAAGGCACCTTGCTCGCTCTGGCGGGCTTTCTGTCGTTGCCAAGACATCGGCGTTACCAAAGCCGGCACTTGGGGACGCTCTTGTTTGACTAGTCGTTTAAGAACGTCCCCAATGACTACCCAATTGCCACCTCTCCGTCCCCGAGGTATCGGCGCTCGTCTGCCGAATGGTTGATGCGGCAACGATGTCGCCATGTCACACTCAGAAGTGGCCTGACCCAACTTGGAAGGAGCCCCCATGAGCCTTGACAACGTAACTCTGCGTGCCGCCACGCTCGATGACCTGGCCGGCATCGCCGCCATCTACAACCAGCTGTGGTGCAACACGCTGCGCAACCGAGGCGACGTCGAAGCCGCCGATTTCTGTGCGCGCTTTAACATCGCCATGCAGCTGCAGCGCTCCCCCATCGCGCTCGTTGCCGAAGCTGAAGGCCGCATCATCGCCGCTTGCTGCATCGGCATCTTCGAAGACGGCAAACCACGCACCAATCCCACGTGGGAGCCCTGCTACAACGAGATGTTCGCCCAGGCAACCGAGATGGCAAAGACCGCCGATGCCAAGCTCGAAGGCTCGCTCTTTGGCGATAGCCGCGAGAAGGCAACAGCCGACCGCTTTGCCGCCACGGGCAACGAATATGCCCAGGGCCAGCTCAACCTGATCATCATTGTGCCTGAATGGCAGGGCAAGGGACTCGGCCGCGAGCTCATCGACCTTGCGCGCGCCGAGCTCGCCAAGGCAGGCTGCACCAAGTTCTTCCTGATGAGCGACTGCAACTCCGATTGGCAGTTCTACGAGCACCTCAACATGAAGCGCATCCTGGAGGATCACAGCCAGGACACCGGCGACGGATTTATCGTCTATATGTACGGAGGCACGCTCTAAGTACTCCTTCAATCAAGGCGAGCCGGGCACCCGGCCCTTGGCCTCTGCCCAGGAATAACCCAGGGGGCCGGACCGCCCGTCCCTAAACCTGCCCGACAGCGCGATATCTCGTCGCCCGAGCGCGCCCCTCTTTAACGAGTGCGCCTTCCTCAAGCAAACCGTTGATAACCCGCAGCGTCACGTCGCGCCCAGTTCCCAGAGCGTCCGAAGCATCCTGGCGCGTAAAACCGCGGGGCCGCTCAAGGGCAAAGCGAATCAAGGTGCGAGCGTATCCACCACGTCGCTCGTCCGAGACATCCTGTAGCATCGCGGACGCCTTGCACGCAACATCAAAGCCAAGCTCCTCCACGAGCTTGGCACGCACCTCGTGGCCGCAGTCGCCATTCATCGACACGTGCCCCTCTCGCTGCGCTCGCACGGATGTAAACGCTTGCGAAACATCGGGCGGCAGCGCCCCTTCCCGCTCGAGCTGCTCATAATCGCTGTAATCCCCACGCAAGTTGGGACCGCTATTGCCACGAGGCGTCAGATGGGAATTGCGCACGGCATTGACGTTGGGCAGCGACAACCTAAACATTGCAGGGTAGGCGCAGACCTCGGGTTCCAACCCTTCCGCCTCATAGAGCGCGCGGATCCCCTTGAGGCCCGTTCCAAACGCCTCGACCATCCCCAGGCGCAAAAAGAGCAGTTGCAGCTTTGGATTCCGAGCGTCCGAGCCGCCCGCAAGCGCCTCCTCGACGCTGATGTGCTGCGGCCCTCCCGCATTGGTAAATTCAAGCGCCGTACGGCTCATCTTGATAAGAGACGCCACCGAAGATTCGTAGTCGCGATGGATAAACAGGTTCAGAATTCCCTCTCGAACAGCCTCGCGGGGATAGTCGTCCTTATCTATGCGATCAAGTCTTCCCGGCACAAAGTACATACGCGTTGCGTTCGATATATTGAGGAACCGTTCGATATCCTCTATCTGCCTAAAGATCGATCCCTCGCCATCCTGACGGTCGATAAACTCGGTATACGCATCGTCGTTGAAGAGGCCAGCGCGGACTGCAAAGGGGTTTTGGTCAGAGACCAGCAGTGCCAAATTGGTGTAAAAGCCCAGCTCATCGATAAGGCCAAGATTCTTTTGAGAGGTTTGGTCAAACGTAATCTCCGCGCGCCTAAAGACCCGCTCGGCTTCAAAAAACGTCAAACTCTGTTCATGAGAGCGCGCGGTCTCAAAATAATCGCCGTCGGTGCGCTTGATCATCGAGCGGATCTGGGCCATCTCGATGGGCACGTTGGCAGGACCCAGGCGCCGATATACCCCGGCGGGAACAAATCCCTTCGAGCACAGGCAGTACGGCTTGTGAGGACCCGCTTCCACCTCGATTTTCACCAACGCTGCGCCATCGATGTCCAATGCGGAGACCGTCGTGATTTCAGAAACGTCGGGATACACGCCATCGGTTATTGCATTAGAGCATTGAAGCATGGTGGCATCGATATCGTCCACGCCGACGATGCTGCCAAAATCGTCGATTCCGATATACAAGGTACCGCCATTCGAATTGGCAAACGCCACCACAGCTTTGAGCAGCTTAGGGGTAAATGTGCACTTGAACTCCACGGTCTCACTTTCAACAAGCTGCATGCTACCCCCTATCATCGACTATCGACGATTCTAGACCAACTATCGACGATAAGCAAGGCCCCCTGGTACCCTCGCTTAGGCCCGAGCGCCCGCGTGCAATGCTGCCCGCCGCACGCAAAAGGGCCCGCCAGCGTGTGCGCCAGCGGGCCCCAGGTCATATCGACACCACCCCGTGTGCCGTGCAACCGCCTCTACTTGCAGCGCGCCTTGGGCTGCTGCTGGGTGATGCAGTGGATGTTGCCGCCGCCGTAGATAACCTCGCGAGTCATGATACCGATGACCTCGCGATCCGGATAGGCGGCTTGGATATCCTTGAGTGCCTGGGCATCGTTGGGGTCGCCAAACTGTGGCACCAGCACTGCGCCGTTGATGGGCAGGAAGTTGAGGTAGCTCGGCTCGAAAGCATCCTCGGGGGTACGCGGCAGCACGCCCTCGACGGGGTCAATCGTGCTGGCCTCCTCCTCGGTCATATATACCGAGGTCGCAGGCATAATCACCTTGTGGATCTTGAGCTTGCGGCCACGGGCATCCGTCGTCTCGGAAAGCGTCTTATACGCCTCTTGGCACTCCTTGTAGAACTTATGGTTGGGATCATCGGTCCACATGCAGCAGACCTCGCCGGGCGCACTAAAGCATGCGACGTCGTCCACGTGCCCGTTGGTCTCAAACGGGTCGATGCCATCCTTGATCCAAATGACCTTCTCGATGCCCAGGTACTCGGCAAGCTTCTCCTCGATCTGCTCCTTGGTGTACTGGGGGTTGCGGTCCTCATTGAGCAGGCACATCTCGGTGGTCACCACGGTGCCCTGGCCGTCGCAGTTAAACGAGCCACCCTCGAGGATATAATCCTCGGGACGATAGCGGTTAACCTGCTCGAGCTGTGCCACCTGCAGGCCAATGGAAGCGTCCTTGTCCCACGGGAAATACAGGCCGTCAATGAAACCGCCGTAAGCATTAAAGTGGAAGTGCGAAAGAGCAACCTCACCATTGTCATTAACAAGGAACGCCGGGCCGGGGTCGCGAATCCAGCTGTCGTTGTACTCCATGTGGATAACGCGCACGTTCTCAACGCCGTCGAAGATCTCACACACCGCGGGGAAGTCTTCGGTGTTGACGCCCACAGTGACGGGCTGAAAACGTGCAATGGTCTTGATGATCTCGGTGAAGACCTTCTGCGCCGGCTTGGCGCCGCAGCGCCACACGTCGGAGCGGTGCGGCCACAGAATCCAGGTGCGCTCCTGTTCCTCATACTCGCCGGGCATATAGAACCCGTCCTTCTTAGGTGTGGACTCACTCTCGTAGATGGTCTTCATTTCAAGCTCCTAAATCTCGGTGCTTTTGCTTGACGAGACCATGATGCGGCCGCACCGAGATGTTCTCAATGGTCCCTCGAGCCCCTTTCAGCGACCGACGGTATACCATTCGCTGACCTAAAGTTCTATTCAGGCCGAGAACATGACATACTGGGTTCCACAATGGAAAGGACGCCCTATGCCCCCATGCAATAAACAGCAGACTATTGAGTTGGACAGTACGACCTGGACTGCTCTCAACGAGCTCGCGCTTGCAATCCACGCATCACACGGTGTCGATAAGCTGCAAAAGGAGACCCTCGAGGGAACGACAGGGCTCGTACCCCATCGGATCGCCATGTTCGACCTGATCGAGGCGGCGGGCAGTGATGCCCCGCGCTACGTCCACCCCGCAAGCAGCGGAATGGACGACCGCGCGCTGAGCGACTACTACAACCGCTACGCCGCGATGGACTATACAACATGGAGCTTTGACCTATATAAGGTCGGCGTCTACCGCGACCTCGACCTCGTCGACGTCGAGCGACGCGATGCCACGCCCATCTATCGCAAATGGATGGAACCGCAGGGCGTCTACTTTGGCTGTACGGCCACGCTCGCGCACAACGACAGCCCGCTAGGAAGCATCACCCTGTTTCGCGAACGCACGGCCGGAGACTTCACCGACACCGAGCTCGCAATCCTGCTCGAAGTCGCTCGGCACGCGAGCCTCGCGCTCGCCAACCTCTATCCTCGGGGCATTAAGCTCACCCAGACAGAAGACGCAAACCATCTGAACGCCTTCATTACAGAACACAATATCCAACCGCGCGAAGCCGAAGTCATGCGGCTCATGCTCGACGGCAAAACGAACAAACAAATGGCAAACGAGCTATTCATAAGCGAGTCAACCGTCAAGAAGCACTTCAACGCCATCTATCGCAAGCTCGGCGTCAGCAACCGCCTGGGCCTTATGACTGCCGCGCAAAACATCCTGCGATGAAAAAGGGCGCCCTCCATGCGGAGAACGCCCTTTGATTTCGCCATTTGAATTAGTGTCGGCTCTGGCTCAAAGAGTAGACAGGTTTATTTTGGCAGGTTTTATCTGGGCAAACGCCGACCGCCGCGGAGGAGCCACTCCACCTCGCGGCGGTCTTCTAACAGAAAAAACCAAGTGAGTAGGCTTTTTGCAGGAGGTCAAGCACGCCCCAAAACGCCACAGCTCTGACCTGCGGTTTTATTGAGCATTTGTCGCGATGTGCTCGGCATATCCAAATAAGTCTACTCACTTGCATCTAAGACGCACCAGATAGGCAAAAAACCGCCGCAAAAGGGGCCGGTTCCCTTCGCGGCGGTCGTTAATTCGCCGAGCTTGTTATCGTAAAAGCCAATCACGCGCCGAAACCACACTACAGTCTTTCGACTCATACGTTGAGTCCACGCGGGCCACAACATAGCGCGCATCTTTTGCAATGTCGATCTCATCGCATACAGTCTGTAGATGACGGGCGTACTTATCGTGATACGTTCTGGATGATTTTATTTCGATAGCCTTGGGACTCCCTGAGTTTGTACAGTCGAGCAAATCGATTTCACGCTTGCTGTCGTCCCTATAGAAATACAGCTCGGGATTCTCGCCCACGTTGAGATGGCTCTTCGCCGTTTCGGAAACGATGAGGTTTTCGAAAACGGCCCCCAGATAAGGGCTCTCCAATAGTTGCTCCAGTGATCCAATTTTGAGCAAGTAGCAGAGCAGCCCCGTGTCGTAAAAATAGAGCTTGGGCGTTTTAGTTAGACGCTTCTTGGCATTTGCATAATAGGGCTGCAGCGAAAACGTCAGGTAGCTCTGCTCCAGGATGGACAACCAGCTTTTAATGGTCGATACGCTCACGCCCGTATCTCGAGAAAGCGAGGATATATTGATGAGGGCACCGACGCTCTGAGCAATTATGGACAGAAACTTATGAAACTCCGCCTTATTGCGCACATCAAGCAAGCCCACAACATCGCGCTCAACATAGGTATCGATATAGCTGGGGAAATAAACCGAGGACGGCATTCCGGCGGAACGCAGGCGAGGGTATCCCCCTTCGAGCGCGAACAAATCCACTTCCAGCTGCCCCTGCTGGCCCCTCTCCGCTTCTTGAAACGATAATGGCAGCAATTTCAAGATCCCGACTCGCCCGGCAAGAGACTGGCCGATGCTTTTCATCATCAAAAAGTTTTGCGATCCCGTAAGGATGTATTGACCGGCGTCTCCCCGCTCATCCGAAACAACCTGGATCATCGAGAACAAATCCGGGGCGTATTGCGCCTCATCGATGATGAGTCCGCCCTTTCGGTTGCGGATAAAACTCACCGGATCCTCCAAGGCCGCGCGCCTCGTTTGGGGGTCCTCAAGCGTGACATAGGAATAGTCGGGAAAGGCATGCCTAACCAGCGTAGACTTACCGCTCTGCCTAGGCCCCGTCAACGACACAACAGGAAACCAACCCGCCACGCGAATGAGCAACTCATGCAAATCCCTGTTAATGTACTCGGCCATATCAACGCCCCTTATAACGCTGTTACCATAATCGTATAGTATCATTTTCCATAATCTTGCAGTAGTGTTTTCTATAATATTGTAGTAGTGTTTTCCACAATCTTATAGTAGCCCAGTTCAAAAACGTTATTTATAGAGCCGAAATCTCAGACCCTAAATAACAATAGCCACCACAATGGGAACTGTCCCCATTGTGGTGGCTTGCAGGCGAGTTGACTTATTCGACTATCGCGCGCCGGCCGTGTCCGAGTCTAGAGCGTGGCAAGTCGCTTGGATTCGCGGACGGCGAGGGCGATGGAGATAAGGCCAGTGATGGCGTCAGCCGCCACCAAGGCAAACCAGACACCCTGAACGCCCATCATGTTGCCAAGCAGGTACATAAGCGGCACGGAGCAGATCACGTAGCGGAGCAGACCGGTGAACGTGGCGATACCCACCTTCTCAACCGCCTGGAAGTACATCGACATGGTCATGGCAAGATAGCCCAGGGCCACGGCCAGGATAACGATGCGCGTGGCGTTGGCGGCAACCTCGACGAGCGCCGGGTCGCTACCAGCAAAAAAGGCGCAGACCGGCGTTGCGGCCACCCATAGCACAGCAGACACCGCAGCAAGCGTCACGACCTGGTACTTAAGCGTGCAGGAGAGCGTTTCCTTGAGGCGCGCCCACGCCTTGGCGCCGGCGTTGAAGGCGGCAATGGGCTGCAGGCCGTACGAGAAGCACTGGGCGACCATCATGGTAATGTAGAGGATGTAGCCGTTGATCACGCCAAAAGCCGCGATGTAGAGCGAACCCATATCGCCGCCGAGCTGGCCAAGCAGCGAGTTGGCAACGGTGTTGAAGATGAACGTGGCAGCCTGCACCAAAAAGAACGGGAAACCGATCTTGATGATCTGACCGCAGATGCCCATGTCGAGTTTGAGATCGGCGGCGCTGATCTGGAGCTGCGACTTCTTACCGCCGATGAACCAGAAGACACCGATGGCCCAGATACCGATGGAAAGACCGTAGTATACGCCGGCCCCCATAACGCCGAGCTTGAGCACAAACGTGGAAAGCGCAAGCCAGCAGATAGCGACGATGGCAGACACGGTCATGAGGTTGGCCTGGATCTGAACCTTCTCGTCCACACGCATGACGGCGGTGACCATTTGACCAATGACCGTGAGCGGCAGCAGCACGGAGAAGGTGCGCACGCCGGCAACGGTATCGGCCATGATGTCGGGCGTGGCGCCGAAGAATGCGCAGATGGGCTCGGTAAACACAGCCATCACCACAGCAAGCAGCACACTCACAATCGTGGTAAGCCAAAAGCCCTGGCTAAACGCCTTGCTGGCGCCCTTAATGTCGCCGGCACCCAAAAGGTTGCCCACCACGGCGGGCACGCCGGTGCCAAACAGGTTGCCAAAGGCCAGGTTAATGTACTCGACCGACATGATGATCGAGACGCAAGCCAGGCCGTGTGCACCCAGGCCCCAACCCATCACGAGGCCCTCAAGGACCACCATGATAATCTGGGCGAGCATACCCTGGCCGGTGATGATGGTGTACTTGCGCACCAGGCCGGGAATCGGCTGCGAGGCAAGCTCACGCTCCTCCTCAACAGCGGCGGTTGCTTCTTCTGCCATTGTTCTCCCCTTTCCATGAGAGATTGATGAATGGATGAATGGATGGATGGATGGGCAGCACGCACGGGCTGTGGCACCGCCCGGCGATGCAGCAGCCCCGCTAGGCCTCGTAGACCACCTTGCCGGCAATCATCGTGAGAGACGCCGTGGCCTCGAGCACCTCGGCCGGCTCGCAATCAAAGAGATTGCGGTCGAGCACGCAGATATCTGCCTGTTTGCCGCACGCGAGCGTGCCGATGCGGTCCTCGGCATGCATGGCGTAGGCGCTGCCATAGGTGTAGGCGCGCAGAGCCTCGGCCATGGTAATGCGCTCCTGGGGGAACCAGCCCTCGGGGTTGGAGCCGTCCTCGAGCATGCGGAAGACCGCGCCGTACACCTCCTCCATGGGCTCCAAGCCCACAACGGGGAAGTCACTGCCCAGGTGCACCACGGCGCCGCTGGCAAGCAGGCTATGCAGGGGCCACGAAAGCGCAGCACGCTCGGGGCCCACGGCATCGTCCTTGGCAAGGTCAGCCATATCGAGCAGCATGTGCCACGGCTGCATGCCGGGGCAGACGCCGAGCTCGGCATAGCGCGGCAGATCCTCGGGCTGAACCGTCTCGTTGTGCTCCATGGAGTGGCGGCAATCCCGCTTGCCATGCAAGCGCTCGCCCTCCTCAAAACAATCGAGCACAAAACGCACCGAGCGATCACCGATCGTATGGATGCGCGTGTCAACGCCCCATTCCTGCGCTCTGAGGATGGCAGCGCGGATGCGCTCCGGCTCCTCCGCGGGCTCACCACAGGTATCGGGCGCGTTGCTATAGGGCTCAAGCATCCAGGCGGTATGGTCGGAGCACACGCCATCAAGGAACTGCTTAAAGCCGTGCCACTCCACCTGCGTACCCGGGAAGGCGTATTTCTCCTTGATCTGCTCGAGCGTCAAGGACTCGTTTTCGAACAGGTCGGTGTACAGGAACACACGCAACGGCAAGTCGCCCTTGGCATTAAGACCTGCCAACACCGCATACGGGTTTTCCATGCTCACAAACGAAGGATTGACCATGCCGACCGTAGTGATTCCCAAGGCATTGGCGCGCCGGGCGGTTTTTGCAAACGACGCGTCAACAACCTCGGGCGCTGGGTCATAGACCTCATCCATAAAGAGGGCTCCCGCGTTGTTGGAGAACACACCGGTAAGGTTACCGTCGGCGTCCTTCAAAATCTTGCCACCTGCGGGATCGGGCGTCTGCGAAGTTACTCCCACCTTGTTGATGGCGCAGGTATTGGCACTAAAGGTATGCAGGTCAACCTGCTGCAGAAAAACCGGGCGGTCAGAGATGTACTCATCGATCATCGCGGCTGTGGGCATCTCGGGGACATCCCACTGGAACTGGATAATCTGGCAGCCCAGGATCCACTCGTTATCGGGATGGTCGGCCGCAAACGCCACGACACGTTCCATCGCCATCTCAAAACTGGTGCAGTCGATGAGGTTGACGGCAAAATCGGGGTCGGTCATAAACGCGCCCTGGGCAAAATGCGTGTGCGAGTCGATCAGGCCGGGCATGACGAGCTGGTCGCCAAAGTCGCGCACCTCGGTATCGGGACCGATAAACGGTGCCAGGTGAGCATCGTCACCGCAGGCAACAATCTTATCACCGCGCACGGCAACGCCGCCCTTAAACGGCTCGAGCCCATCGCCGGTAAAGACGGCGTTGCTCTTGATAACTACATCAGCCTTGTCCATGTGAGCCTCCTCAGGCATCTTTGGTTGCAACGCGGACGCACCGCCCGCGTGGGCACTCGGTTGGGAGCGTAGCGCTCCCGCATCGGCGCGTGCCTACAAGCCGTGCTCGGACGTCTGTCCCACGTCCGCGGCTTCGCGCTACACCCATTGATACACAGGGGCAAATCCGTGCCAAGGCCAGGGATCGCAAACGGTCAGTTTAAGCAGGTTTACACGCTTTACCTGCAGGTTTATTGTCTGAGATTATTACCGCGTCATTACGCCCAACGGCGTGCCCGCCCACACGGCAAGACCCGCATGCAAGGAAGAATAGGACTAGGAACGCCAAAAGGCATCTATGAGGTCATCTCGGTTGGAGACACCGCTTTTAACGTAGATGCGATGCAAGTGCGCCTTGACAGTGCCAGGGCTGATGACCAACTCGCTGGCGATGTTTTGGGCGTCGTTGCCCTTCAGCACCAGCGTGAGCACCTCCTGCTCGCGCCGCGACAGCTTATGGGCATCGGCATAGATCACAACGCGTGATGCTAGATCGTCCCCAGAGCGTGCGCTCTCGGCCGCCACGTCCTCATCGGCACGCGGATGACGGGCATACACGCGCAGGATATGGCTAAACTGGCAAAAGAGTTGGACCGCGCATGCCATGAGCAGCACGTTTTCGGAGATATTGCGCTCGGACAGATACCACAAAAAGAGGCTGATGACGGGGTTTTGAGAGTCGGGGCGACAGAGCAAAATCATGTAGGTGTCCTCGGCGATTACGCAAAACGCAAGAACGAGTGCCACCTTCCAAAAGAGCTTTGAGCGGTCGAGGTCGAGTTTCTCAACACGCGTGGCCCTGTGCCGGTAATGCCAGGCGGCATAGGCAAGACATCCTACATTGCCCAGGTCACGCGTGAGCCAAAAGAGATACTGCTGCATCTCTCCGGCAGCACCGCTGCGAGGCACCAGCACCAATTGCAAGATTGAAAACGGCACGATAGCAAGTCCGAGCATGCGCGACGTCGGCCTTTTGCGCAAGCGCGCAAACATCCACAGTACCACGCAGGCATAGATGGCAATACCGAGCACGCAGCGCAGCAAGGGGTGCTGCAACGGCTCGCTAAAGGTAACAGCGTAGTCGTATTTGAGCCGATTGTACTCGTCAAAAAAAATGACCGACATATCGAGCATGTAGAGCAAAAAGCCCGCCGCGGCCACCAGGCTGTCGCGACGGCGCGTCATGAGCCAAACCACCAATGCCACGGCACTGGTCACCAGAGCCACACCCATGATAATCGTGGTGTAGATATAGAACGCGAAACTCATGCCCGCCTCCCCTGTCTAGATGCCGTGAGGATGTTGACAGATTCTTTGCCGCAAGATTAGACTCACCGATTAAACGTACTGTATCGTTTAGATAAACAAGCTGTGTCTCACCGATGAAAGGAGATGCCATGGCGCCTATCGCACCGCTCAAAATACTCGTTGCCCCTGCCGCCAAGGCCATCACCCGACTCGGTTCTTCCATGACCTACGACGATATCCCCTGCGCCGTTGAGGCGCGTTCGGACAGCTGCCCCTATCTGGGCCACGTCCCCTTCTTTGCGCCTAAGCTCGTTTCCGATCCCGAGCACCGCGAACAGTAATCCAAGATGCACCAAGCGCTGCGCAACTCGCGGCGCTTACTGTTTTGGTGCAAAGTAACCTGACCCCCGTGCACCAACGCCGGGATTGTCGACGCTTCGGCCGCGGCGCGATATGAGGCGCGAAACCTCGCCCAATAACAGGCCAATCACTACGCCCGCGAGAATCGGCAACTTTGCCATCTCGGCAGGTGAGCTGTTGAGCGGCACAATCGTAGCAACAATCGAAAGCACGAGCTCCACCACGGGAATCGCAAGCGCCACCGCGAGCACCTTGCCCTCGAAAGGCGCACGGAACACACGCGAGCGATTATCGTGCTTGCGTAGACGCCAAAACGCTGGAAACATGGGGATATAGCTCATGAGCAGAAAGACGACGTTCATCGAGAAGAAGACCCAAAAGACGTCGGAACCCTCACCCAGCGGAATCTGGAGCAGCAGCACCAGGCTGGCAAAACAGCCGTTAATGAGCGCCGAGCCGTTGGGCATGCCGGTCTTTTTGGACACCAACGCAAAGGGACGCGGCATGTTGCCATGGCGCGCGGCATAGCTCGCTACGTTGTTGACGCCAAAGCTCCAACAGATCATATTGGCGAACAGCGTCACCAAAAAGGCCACGCCCACGACCATCGTCAGCGGGTGGGTGTGCCCCACCATAGCGGCGACTGCGTCCACAATGCCCGAATCGAGTGAAAGCTGCTCGGTGGGAACCGCTGCTCCAATGCCAATGCCGCAAATGATGTAAATTGTCGCAATGGCCACGCCACCGGCAATAACCGCCTTGGGGATATCACGCGACGGGTTCTTCATCGTGCTGGCAAAGGTCGCGACCACTTCGAAGCCCATAAAGTTGAACAGGATAATCGATAGGTACGTCAACGAATTGGTGTCGCCCAGATCTGGAATGAAGGTCTTAAACGACATGTCGTTGGCAAAGCCGTTATTGCAGGCAAACCAAATGCCGACGATTCCCACCACAGCGGTAATGAGCACCTTGATGACGGCGCCGCCGTCCATGACCCAATCTGCCTCGGCCACCGGCTGCATTGCCATGACCGTGACGCCCCACACAAAGACAATCTCGATGGCGATTCGGATCCCGAGTGAAAACTCGATACCCCACACCGCATTAATGACACTGGGGAACATGCAGGCGATACTTGCCACCCACAGCGGAAAGTTAACCCAGTAGCACCAAGAGCAACGGGCGCCCCAACGGTCGCCCAGACCCAAGCGAACCCAATCGTACAGGCCGCCCTCGGAATCAAACGCCGTACCCAGCTCGGCCACCACCAGACCATAGGGAAGCAAAAACGTAATGATAAGGAAGATCCACCAGAAGAACTGCACGTTGCCCATGGCAGATGCCGGAGCCGCCGCCTCGATGGTAAACACAACGCAGATAACCGAAAGGATGACCTCGATCAGGGAGAACTTTTTACCTGCCATGGCGCGCTCCCCCTACAGCAAAAAGGATGGCATCTGTACCGAAGACGCAGCCCAAGGTAGGGTTGCAGGCCGCGTCACCGGTGCAGGTGCCATCCCAGAGAGAGGAGAGGATGCATTTGTTGGACCAACGCTCGCGGAACAGGCGCGTGTAGATAACGATACGCTGGTACATAGATACTCCGATCAAAACGGCCGCGTTCACGACCGATAACTTTCGGCAATTGAAGACGCGTCTGACCTGGGAAATTCAAGCGAACAATTGGCCTAACCCGCAAAAAATCCCAGGCCAGACGCGTACTCAATCAAAGAAAAGGGCACTCCGAAGTGGAGGCAACGGAGTGCCCAAAGAAAACCCAACCGACCAAGACATCAAGCAGCAGCCCATCAATGCCCCGAGATGGGATGACACGCCACCTGTCCGATTGATCGGCTGGGTTTTCGAGGTGCCCCAGGTCGCCGCGAAAGAGGAGCGAAGCGTACTTTGGTACGCGAGCGACGGTTTGAGCGGCGAGATGGGGTGCCTCGGAAAGTCAGACGATTAAGCGGACGGCTCCTGCTGGGTGATGCAGTGGATATTGCCGCCGCCGAAGACGACCTGCTCGGACTGAACGCCGACGCACTTGTAGACGCCCTCGCCCCAGACCTCGTCATAGATCTTCTGGAGCGTGTCAACGGCCAGCTGGTCGTTCTCGTCGCCGTACTGCGGGACGATAACGCCGTGGTTGGTGACCAGGTAGTTCATGTAGGAGGCGATCAGCGGCTCGTCGGGAACGCGCGGCTCGGCGTTCTCGTCGGCGTCGATGGTGTCGCAGGAAGCCTGGTCCATGAACAGCGGGTTCACGGGCATGCAGAGCTTGTAGACCTTCATCTTGCGGCCCTTGGCGTCAACGGCGTTGGAGAGGGTCTCGTAGGCAGCGTGGCACTGCTCGTAGAACGGATACTCGGGATCGTCGGTCCAGATGCAGGCCATGACGCCCGGAGCGATGAACGTGGCAACGTCGTCGATATGACCGTTGGTCTCCTCGGGGTCGATGCCCTCCTTGACCCAGATGACCTTCTCGACACCCAGGTAATCCTTGAGGTGCTCGTCCATGTAGGCGCGAAGCTCCTCGCTCCAGGGCTCAAACTTCTTGTGGAACTTGGGCCAGATGGACTCGGGATCCTCTTCCTCCTCCAGAACCGCAGAGCAGGTGCGGCCCGGGGAAAGCAGGCACTGGTCGGTCACGACAAGGGTGCCCTCGCCGTCGACGGTGATGGAGCCGCCCTCGAGGATCATGTCGTCGGGACGATAGCGACGGCAGCCGGAGAGCTCAGCCATCTTGAGGGCGATCTGCTCGTCCTTGTCCCACGGGAAGTACAGGCCGTCGACGAGGCCACCGTAGGCGTTGAAGTGCCAGTGGTTGGCGCGCTTCTCGCCCTTGCCGTTGATGACGTAGGTGGCGGCGGTGTCGCGGAACCAGGCGTCGTCGGTGGTCATCTCGATAACGGTGACGTTCTCGTCGTTCTCGAAGACGGCCTTGCAGTTGGCATAGTCGACCTGGTTGGCGCACATATAGACCGGGGTGAACTCGGAGATGGCGCGGGCGATGGCGGCATACTGCTTCTGAGCAGGCCTGGCGCCGTGGGCCCAGGTGTCGGTGCGGTGGGGCCAGCCCATCCACACGCGATCCTGCGGGGCGAACTCGGCGGGCATAAAGAAGCCGTCGGCCTTGGGGGTGGACTCGGACTCGGTGATCGTACGCATAAGATTTCCTCCAAATCGAACGATCGTTTGCCGCGGGCGGATTACCCGCAGCCTAAAACCAAGAGATAGTGGGCGCCCGTCCCCCGGCAAAGGTCGGGGCGCCCGGTGCCGGTTTTCACGGAGTCGCACCGGCAAGCGACGACGTAACCAAGTGCGCGGAGACAAAACGCACGAAGGATACGGAAGAGAGATTGGGGTGGGCGGTGGTTACCGGAGCTATCGCTCACACCCACCCCGGGGAATGGTTAGCAAACCTGTCGCTTGGGCACGTCTCCGAAGAGGCTAGAGTGCCCGGAGTCGGGAGCGACAAGCCCGACGAAGCGCACGTTGGTACGCGAGGAGGGTTGGAGCCCCAGAACCGGGTGCTCTAGTTCTCCTCGGCCTCGGCGGCCTCCTCAGCGAGACGCTGAGCTGCCAGCTCGGGAGTGAGGCCCTTGTACTCGGTCTCGCGGCCCTTGGCGCTGACGACGCGGACAACCTCGCCGATGAGCAGAAGCACGATGAAGATAACGATCATCGGGAGCTTGTCGCCAATCTCGGCGGCGGAGAGCGGCACCAGCGTTGCAACGATGGCCAGGATCAGCTCGATGCAAGGGATGGCCAGCATGACCTTCATCATGGCGCCCTTAAACGGGAACGTGAAGATACGCTCGCGGTCGGGGTCGTTCTTGCGAAGGTTGAGGAACGCCGGGAACATCGGGATGTAGGTCAGCAGCAGGAAGACGACGGAGGTGCCGAAGAGCATCCAGAAGACGCCGTTGGAGATGGCGTCGATGGGAACGAGCTGCAGACACAGCACCAGGGAGGCAACGACGGCGTTGACCAGGTTGGCGCCGTTGGGCATGTCGTCATCCGAAATCATCGAGGCGAAGACCTTGGGCATGTTGCCGTGCTCGGCAGCGTAGCGGGCGACGGAGTTGACGCCGAAGGACCAGGCGGCCATGTTGGCGAACAGGGTGATCAGGAAGGCGATGCAGATGACCTTAAAGATCATGGAGTCGCCCACCATGGTCTGGACTGCGACAATCATGCCATAGTCGGGGTCGATGGAATCGGCCGGCACAGCAGCGCCGATGCCAAAGCCAGCGAACAGGTAGATCACGGCGATGGACAGGCCACCGACGATGATGGCCTTGGGGATATCGCGAGCGGGATCGGCCATATCGTCGGTCATGGTGCAGATGACCTCGAAGCCCATGAAGTTAAAGATGATGATCGACAGGTAGCCGAGAGCGTTGGTGTTGGTGAGCTCGGGCAGGAAGGTGGCAGCGGACATGTCGTTCGCAAAACCGTTCTCCATGGCATACCAAATGCCCAGAGCGCCGACGATAACGGCAACGGCGACCTTGATGATGGCGCCACCGTTAAGGACCCACTCGGAGTCGGCCGCCTTGGAGCGACCCATAAGGTAGACAATCCACACAAAGGCAAGATCGATACCCATCTTGGCGATCAAGTTGAACTCGACGCCAAAGACCATGCCCAAAATGTCGGGAAACATGGTAGCCAGCGAGGCGATCCACAGCGGGTAGTTGACCCAGTAGTAGTACGAGATGCGGGCGCCCCATTTGTCGCCCAGGCCATCGCGTACCCAGTCGTAAATGCCGCCCTCGCCGTCATAGGTGGTACCGAGCTCGGCGACAACCATGCCGTAGGGGAGCAGGAAGGTCAGGATCAGGAAGATCCACCAGAAGAACTGCTGGTTGCCAATGGCAGCAGCAGGAGCGGCGGCCTCGCAAACGAAGACGACGCAGATGATGGTCGAAATGACCGTCAAGAAGGAAAGCTTTTTCTTTCCGTCGCTCATGATGAGCTCCTTCGCTCAGTCTTGGACAGATCCGAGGCCCTAAGGTATTAAGGCAATTGCTTGGGCCTCGGTGAGCGGGCGACAGGAGACGAGCATCCGCCGCCCGCAAACGTGCTTTTAGAAGCCTTGAGGCTTAGAGCTGCTCGAGAGCCTCGAGAGCGGCGTGGAGCTCAGCCTTGGCGGAGTACTCGAAACCCCCGTCGTTGAGCGGGGTGCGCTTGCCCAGGGCGGCAAGGAGAGCACGGATGGAGTGCTTGCGGTTCTCGGCCTCGACCCAGCACAGGGAGCGCTCGGGATCGTCCATGACCTCGTCGACGACCTCCTCGTTGCGGGTGGCCGGCAGGCAGTGCATGAACTTGGAGTTGGGGCCGGCAAAGTTCATCATGTCCATGGTGACCTGATACTTGGGGTAGAACACGTCCATGTAGTTCTCGCCCGAGACCTCCTCGTCGTACAGGCCATACCACACGTCGGTGTAGATGAAGTCGGCGCCCTTGATGCACTCGATGTCGTCGGAGATGACGACGGAGCCACCGGAGACCTTGCAGTTCTCCTCGGCGATGGCCATCATCTGCTTGCCGAACTCGGCGCGCTCCTCAACGGTGCCAACGTGCAGGCCGCCGTCGGGGATCTGGTGGCCCTTGGGTCCAAACTGGACAAACTTCATGCCGACCTTGGAGGCGATGAACATGAGGGAGACACAGACCTGGGTGGCGTCGCCGATGAAGGCCAGGGTGCAGTCCTCGATCTTCTTGCCCTCGGGGAGGTTCTCGAGCATGGTCATGAGGTCGCCCATCTCCTGCGTGGGATGGTTGAACTCGGACATGCCATTGATGACGGGCACGGCGGAACCCTTGGCGAGGCCGACGACGTCCTTGTGACGGTCAACGCGAGCCATCATGATGTCGAGCAGGTCGCCCATGACGCGAGCGGTGTCGCCCAGGGACTCGTGGCCACCGAGCTGAATGGTGCCAGGGCCATAGAACTGAGCGTGGCCGCCGAGGTCGCACATGGCGGTCTCGAAGGAAAGACGGGTGCGGGTGGAAACCTGCTGGAAGATCATGCCAAGGCTCTGGTTGCGGAGCAGGTGCGGATAATAGCCGTCAACCTTGATGGCCTTCTTCATTGCCAGGCCAAGATCCTCGATAGCCAGGATCTGCTCTTTGGTGAAGTCGTTGGTGTCGATGAAATCCTTAGGCAGCGCCATGTCGATTCCTTTCCGCCGGTCGTGCCGACTATTGCTATGAGGCGCTCGAACATCACGCCTCGTGTTGACAAGACCATCATTCACCCGTATGCAATTTTTACCTAGTTTATTCGGGATTAAAGACCGTTCACGGAGTTACGTCCCCTCTAAACCAATATAAACCCGCAGGTAGCCAGCTTGCAGGGGGTTTACTATCTAGAACCGCGAACGGTATACGGCTATGCTGTATCTCGGCGCCTAATCCGCAATGGAACGAAGGGTTGAGACGTCTATATCCCACAAGGTATACAGGGCTCGGCCATAGATGAAATGAGATGGGACGGTGGCAGATGAACACCCTGATGTTCTTCTATACCCTAGCGATACTCGTGATCTGTATTGTGACGGCAGTGCTTTCGCTTGCCGCCTATGCCTCGTCTCGTCGACGCTTCTTTATCTATGGCAGCGGCGTTTTTATTTGCTATGCCATCGAGATGACCGAGATCTTCTTTTTTGAATACACGTTGCAAAACCAGAGTTTTCCAGCCAGCGACTATTACTCAATTACCATGCCTGTGTTGCGGACCCTTGTGGCGACCGCTTCACAAGCTTTTATCTGGCTCATTGCCATGGACTTGCTCGACAAACATTCAAAAAAGCAGTTTGTTATTCCCGTCGCAACGTTCTTCCTGAGCGAGCTGCTGATCATTGTCGCTGTCCCCTACGGCCCCATACATCAATGGCTCTACTACACGATGCGTCAGGTATTCCTTGTATTTGTGGGACTGTATATCTTTTGGACGGCGCATAAAAGCACGCAGGTCGAGCTTAAGGCGCGCGTCAACAATCAACGAAAGCACCTCATTATCGGCGCCATTCTGGTCGGGTGCATCGTTGCCGAGGATTTCTACAACATCCTTGTTGTTCCCATGAGCCTGGCACCCTCTTGGCTGCAGCTGTACCTGTCCGAGCGCAACTTTAGCGAGAACATCTTTGCGTGCTACTTTGCGATTCTGCTGATCATCTATGCCTATCACGTGCTTTCGATTCGCATGCAGGAGGCGCCCGAGGAAAAGAACGTCAGCGATCTTGATCGACACATCGAAGAGCAGATGCCCTTCTATCGCAACGCCTACAAGCTCTCCAACCGCGAAACCGAAGTCATGCGTCTGGTTGTGTTGGGCAAATCGAACCAAGAGATCGCTGACGAGCTCTTCCTTGCCGTGGGTACCGTCAAGACCCACATCCACAACATCCTGGTCAAAACCGAGCAGCAAAACCGTACGACCCTGATCCTCCACTTTTGGAAACGATAACCTACCAAAAAGGGACAGGTTTATTTTGGCAGGTTTTATCTGGGCAAATGCCAAAACCGCCGCGAGGGAGCTACTTTCCCTCGCGGCGGTTTTCTAGCAGTAAAACCAAGTGAGTAGGCTTTTGGCGGGATGCCGAGCACGCCCCAAAACGCCACAGCCCTGACCTGCGGTTTTGTTGAGCGTTTGTCGCAATGTGCTCGGCAGATCCAAAAAAGTCTACTCACTTAGTTTTGAGATGCATCAGGCGGGCAAAAAACCGCCGCGAAGGGGGCCCGGCTTCCTTCGCGGCGTTTGTTCGCTGTGGTTATGCGGCGGTTTTGCCCGCTCGCTACTCGCTGTAGCGGGTGGCGATGGCGGCTCGCACCATGCCGGTACTCATGAGGTACGTTACCAGGAAGTAGCCGCCGTAGGCTGCCAAGAAAATCGCACAGGTAAGGCCCACCGTGCCGCCGATGCTCATGTTGCCAAACGTGCTCACCAGCTCGATGATCACCTTGAGCGCCACAAAGGAGTGCGCCAGACCCACTGCCAGCGGGAACAGGAAGAACACCGCTTGCTGCGCCATCACCGAATGGCGAATCTGGCGGTCGTCACAGCCGATCTGCGCCAGCACGCGATAGCTGCGGCTTCCGTCGGCCACATTGGAGAGCTGCTGGATCGACAGAATTGCCGCACATGCAACGACCAGTACAAAGCCAATATAGATGGCTAGATAGCTAATCATGCCGTTCATCTGCGCCGCCTGCGTATAGATCTCGGAGCGTGTCATGAAGACTCCCCACGACCCCGGCTCCTTGCCGTCAACGAGCAGATTGTCGAGCATGGTGTATTTAATGCTCTCGTCTGCCTTGGTCACATCCATCCCCTGCTTGTAGTTAACGAGCAGATTACTGGAATACGGCTGCAGGTTAAGCTGGGACAGCAGCTCGTCGGCTACGACCACGGTACCGGGATTGCTGCCGAGTGCCGAGTTGGCGATGGCAGCCGTGTCCTCGTCCGACTTATCGGTTGCGGGCTTGAGCGTATGTCCGCCCAAGGTGAGGGTATGGCCCCCAGCCATGTACTTAGTGTACAGGTCGCCCAACTCGCCGCCCATATCGCACGTAAGCAAGTACTGGTCGCGGCCAATGCTCACCGGCTCCTCGCCCATCATCTGGCGCAGTTTGTTGTACTGGCTCGCCGGCGTCACAAACAGGCCCATATCATCGGCATTGCTACCCTCGAGCGCCTTGGGGAGCTTTTCGCCCATGGCCTTGCACATCTCGCCCGCCGTCACCGAAGGATCCGAGCCGCCAAGCGTATAGCTCAGATACGAATCAATCTGCACATGCTCGCCGGCAACATCGGCGATATTGACCTTCTTTCCGGCCTCGTTGCCATTATCTGCCGACTTGCCCTTGATACTTTCCGCAACGTTATCGGGATCGATACGGTCACCGTGCCATGCAGAGTACAAATCGACCGTTGCGTCTGCCAGCACCATGCGATCGGCCTCGGAAGGATTGACATACTCCTTGTAGTAGTCGAGCCTATCGGACGCGTAATAGATATACGTCTGCGACATATCCGCCGGCGTATAGCGCTCCAGGTTCTCGTTCATCACGTTGGCGATCGACATGCCGCAGGTCACCGAGGTAATGGCCAGAAACAGGATCATCGCGATAACGCCCATCGAAAAGCACACCGTGTTGACCTTGGCCGCAAGCTGGCGCACGGTAAACATGTTGAGGCCGCGCCAATACACGCTGCGCAGGCTCTGCAGCAGCTTGATAAGCATGCCCGAAAGGCCCCAGAACAGGGCAAAGGTACCCACCGTAACCATGGCCGTGGTGATACCAAACTGGTTCATGGCCTCCTGCAGCTTACCCTCCGTCGCGGTGAGCGGGAACCCATCGCGCAACAGGCGGTAATAGGCCACGCCCACCAGCACCACGCCCACGACAAAGATGGCGATCGCAATCCAGGGGTTGCGCGTCTTGATGCTCTCGTTGCGCCGCTCGGCGCCCATAAGCTCGATGAGCTTGGTACGGCGCACGGCGCGAAGGTTCAGCAGTAGCGTAAGCACAAACATCACGAGCATGCAGGCAAGGGTCAGGTTGAACGCATGCACCGAGAAAAAGAAGTGGAAATTAGCGATCTGTGTCTTAAAGAGCGAGGCCGTAAAGAATGTCATGAGCTGGGAGAGCCCCACGCCCAGCACAATGCCGGCGACAAAGGCGCCGACCGAAACGATCACGGTCTCGAGCGCCATGATCGTGGCGACGCGCCCGCGGCGCATGCCGAGCACCTGGTACAGGCCGAACTCCTTTTTGCGGCGCTTCATGATGAAGTTGTTGGCATACACCATCAAAAAGGCCATGACGCCGGCCAAAAAGTACGTCAGGTAGCCGAGCATGCTGCCCATGAGCTCGGACAGTCCCTCCTCCTTGATGCCGGCAATGTCGACCTGCATCGAGACGGTGTTGAAGGCATAGAAGACCGTGACACCCAGGGTGAGCGTCAGCAAGTAGACAAGGTAATCGCGGCCGGCGCGGCGGACGTTGCCCCAAGCGAGTTTACAGAGCATCGGAGCCCTCACCGCCCATCATGGCAACGACCTCCATAATGCGGTCGAAGAACTCTCGGCGGTCGGTGTCGCCGCGGCGCAGCTCGGTGAAGATCTTGCCGTCGCGAATAAACAGCACACGGCTCGTGTAGCTGGCGGCAAAACTGTCGTGCGTAACCATGAGCACGGTGGCGCGCAGGCGGCGGTTAAGGGCCTCCAGGCTCTCGAGCAGCAGGCGAGCGCTCTTGGAATCGAGGGCGCCGGTGGGCTCGTCGGCCATGATCATGGTGGGGTCGGTGACGAGCGCGCGAGCCGCGGCAACGCGCTGCTGCTGGCCGCCCGACATTTGGTAGGGATACTTGTCGAGCACCTGACTGATAGACAGGCGCGCGGCCACATCCTGCACGCGGGTCGAGATCTCTGCCGAGTTTGTGCGGGCGATGGTGAGCGGCAGGGCGATGTTCTCGCGTGCCGTGAGTGTATCGAGTAGGTTGGAGTCCTGGAAGATAAAGCCGAGCTCCTCGCGGCGGAACTGCGAGAGCTTGGCCTGCTTCATGCGCGTCACGTCCTGGCCGTTGATGCGGATGGTGCCACTCGTGGCGCTATCGATGGTCGACACGCAGTTGAGCAACGTCGACTTGCCCGAGCCCGAGGCGCCCATGATGCCGACGAATTCGCCGCGGTTGACGGTAAAGCTGACATCGTTGAGCGCGCGGGTCACGTTGCCCAGTGCTCCATATACCTTTTCGAGATGCGCGACCTCCAGTACCGGGGTCGCCGTTTGCGTGGTTTGCATACCGAGTCCTTTCTTGCGATTAGTCTACGGCATCTATAGTCGCAAGGAGCCGAGTCGGCTACCATCGATATGGCTTACGCTTGCCTTACCGTTGCGTAAGGTAAGCGTAGTCTGCCATGTGTTGATGTTGAGAGAGGGCTCCTGTTGAAGACTGTTCATGTTGCCGCTGGGATCATTCGCAAGGAAGGATCTGACGAGCTGCTTGCCGTGCAGCGCGGCTACGGCAACATGCAGGGACTATGGGAGTTCCCGGGCGGCAAACTTCTGCGCGGCGAGACACCCGAAGACGCCGTGCGCCGCGAGCTTATGGAAGAGCTACAGGTAAAAGTCACCAACCTGCGTGATTTCTACACCGTTGAGTATGACTACCCCGATTTTCATCTCTCCATGGAGTGTTACTACTGCTCGCTCGCCGATGAATCCGATGAGCCCCAGAAGCACGACCGTCAGCTCGATATCCGCTGGATTCCACGCACCTCGCTTGCCACGGTGGAGTGGATGCCCGCCGACAAGGGGCTTATCGATGCACTGATTGAGCTAAAGGAAGACCGGCTTGAGGCCAACGGCAGCACCAACGACGCCGAGACCGCCACGGCTGACGAGCCTGCCGCCAAATCCAAGCGCAAACCTAAGCGCCGCAGCAAAATGCGCCCCAAGCCCGGCCTGCTGGACGGCATCGACACCTCGGACCTCTCCGCTGACGAGCGCGAACTGGTCCGCCGTCGCGCCGCCATCAAAAAGTCCATGAAGGGCAACAAGCGCGCCAACACCAAGCCCGAGCTGCTCGTACGTCAGCGCCTACGGGCCGCGGGCCTTACGGGCTATCGTTTGGAATGGAAGGTACCCGGCAAGCCCGACATCGCCTTCCCCGGCCGCAAGATCGCCATCTTCGTCAACGGTTGCTTTTGGCACCGCTGCCCCAAGTGCAACCCAAGCCAGCCCAAGCGCAACGTTGAGTTTTGGGAGGCAAAGTTCCGTCGCAACGTCGAGCGCGACCGTGCTGCTGTGGCAGCGCTCACTCAAATGGGCTGGACGCCCATAACCATCTGGGAATGCGAACTCAAAAAAGACCGCATCGACGCCACGATGGAAAAGGTCATCGAGCAGGTGCGCGCCACAGAGCCGCAGCGCTAACAGCGAGCATTCACACGCTACGCACGTCCGCGCCACATCCACGTCACAAACCTTAGAAAGCCCTTAAGCCCAAAACCTTTCAAGAGTGTTACTCGATACCTCTGACCTGCGGTTTCATCGTAATGCCAAACCTCATTAAGCCTTTCTTTAGCGCTTCTTTGCGACGGCCGCGGCATAATACTGCCAACGCACGGGACCTAGCAGCAAACCCCGCGCGCAATCTTTTGGTGGACATCGAGGAGGCCGCATAAGCATGCATTCTTCCAATGACGCAGCACAGCAGCCATCCCTAAAACATGCAAACCTTTTCTCCTTCCCCCCGACACAGAGAAACGGCCTCCCCGACTCCCCCACCACAAAAGCCAAACGCTCAACCGACCAGAGCCACAACTTGCGAGCATCCTTCGATAAGCTCCAAGCATCCCTAGACAAGGCGTTCCCCGAACAGGCAAGAGCAATCTAAGCCCATCGCGCTTTATACTGATGCCATGCGAAACATGGATCACATAGAATTGCACCGCGGAGGACGCGAGGAAGCGTTTCCCGAGACCGCCGAAGACTGGCCCTATATTGCCGAACGCGCAGAATTCGCTCGCTATCCGGGCAATTCCGTCCCCTGGCACTGGCATTCCGAAGTTGAGCTTTTCTACATGGAGCAGGGAGCGATTGACTATCGAACGCACGCGGCTCATGAGCACGTACGCTTTGAGGAAGGGTCCGCCGGCTTTATCAACGGCGGCGTTTTGCACAGCACGCTGCAATCACCCAATTCGGCGCCAGCCATTCAAATGCTGCATATCTTTCAGCCGTCGATGCTCGGCGATCCCGCGGGACGTCTCCAAAAGCGCTACATCAACCCATTGCTTCAATGTCGAGGCGTCGATGTGCTCAAATGGTCGCCCACCAATCCCGACGATATGCCCTTTATCGATTTGCTGAAGAGCTCCTTTAGCCACGACCTTCAACGGCCGCAGAACGAGATGGCGCTTCGAAATAGTTTGTCAGAGCTCTGGATTCAGATTAACGCCAAGACCGAACCGCTCTTTTCTTCCGACGGCGCCTCTTGGATGACCAGCCGCGACGTACAGTTCAAGGCAATCCTAGACTTTAACCGCGCAAACTATGCAGCCGCTATAGATGTGCCCCAGATGGCATCTGCAGCCGGCGTAAGCGAAAGAGAGTGCTACCGCATTATCAAAACTTGTGCAGGAACGACCCCGGCGGCATATCTACGCGCATACCGCATAAACCGTGTTTGCGAACTTTTGGCACACACCACGCGAACGGTACAGACAGTCGCGCGCCAATGCGGATTTATAACAGCAAGCCATCTTGGCCAGGTATTTAAAGAACAAATGGGGTGCACTCCTTCGAGCTATCGAGCAGCGAGGCAGAATCTCGATAGCACCAGGCAGAAATCCCGCTAACCCTTCTTCTGTCACTGCATCAAACTTGCAGGCAAACAACAGAGAGGAGCAATCATATGAAGCACTTTGACCATATTGTATTTGACGTTGATGGGACATTGGCAGATACAGAAGAAAGCGTTCTGTCATCGCTTGTCCAGATTGTCCAAGAAGAGACCAGCAAAACGCTTCCCCGACACGAGCTTGACTTTGCCCTCGGCATACCCGGCAAGGATGCCCTTGAGAAACTTGGGATCTACTCGCAGGCAACGTTGGATCGCTGGTGCCAAGTTGCCGCCAGCTTTAAAAGCACCATCAGCGTGTTTCCAGGTTTGCTTGAAGTCATCGCAACACTCGCCGATAGCGGCTGCAAACTTGGCATCGTCTCCTCACGTGCGCGCAACGAATACGCAAAAGAAATTGCACCCCTTGGTTTCGATAAGTATTTTGAGCACATCATCCTTGTCGAAGACACAACCGAACATAAACCCGCGCCCGCACCCATGCTCGAATATCTCCGACGTGCGGGCGCGAATCCTGGCAACGTCGTCTACGTTGGCGACACCGTCTACGACGAACAATGCGCAACTTCAGCAGGGGTCAGTTTTGCCCGAGCAGCATGGGGATCACACCAAGATATCCCAAACGCCACCTACAACCTCAAAACCCCCAACGACCTACTAACCCTAACAACCAAATAACCCACGCGTCCCACCCTTTCAGTCCCAACACCACAAGGGCGATTGAGCAGAACGGCTTGGGCGGGTCCCCGTACTTAGTTTCCAAAATCATTCCGCAGCGCGAAGGCTTCTTATTATTTTCCGCCCTAACGCCACAAGGGCGACGACCTCGAGTAGGTCAACCTGGGAGGGACGAGGGCTTAGTTCCCCAATCTTTCCGCAGGGGGCAAAAAGCCTCGCCGCGCGAAGTGCGCAGCGAGGCTTTTTGCATGCCCGAGGACGATTGGGGAACTAAGCCCTCGTCCCTCCCCGGGATATGTAGCGAGTCGGAGTACCCTTGCTGTTACTCTGCTTTGCCCACAGAGTTGAGGTTGGTCATGCGGATCTTAACCAGCTCGGTGATCTCACGCATGCCCTCCTTGGCCGGCTTCTTAGGATCGAAGCAGGCAGGGTTCTCGGCCATGTAGGCCATGAAGCCCTTGGTGTAGGCCTGACGCAGCTCGGTGGCGTAGTTGACCTTGCAGATGCCGTTCTTCACAGCCTCGGCAACCTGCTCATCGGGCACACCGGAAGTGCCGTGCAGAACCAGCGGCACGTCGACGGCGTCGCGGATGGCCTTGACCACCGACTGCTCGATGTGCGGATCGCTCGTGTACACGCCGTGGCTGGTACCAACGCCAATGGCCAGCGAGGTGCAGCCCGTGCGCTCGACGAACTCCTTGGCCTCGGCAGGATCGGTGTAGGGGCTCTCGCCCTCAACCGCGGGGCCGTCGTCCTCCTTGCCGCCAACCTTGCCGAGCTCGGCCTCGACGGGCACGCCCATGGCACGGCCAGCATCGGCGACGGACTTGGTCAGAGCGATGTTGTCCTCGAAGGACTCGTGCGAACCGTCGATCATGACGGAGGTGTAGCCCGTGCGGAAAGCCTGCATGCATCGGTCATAGCCATCGCCGTGATCGAGGTGCAGGGCAACGGGCACGGAAGCGCGCTCGGCGGCAGCCTTGACCATGCCGTAGAAGTAGTCCAGACCAGCGGTCTTGATGGTGCCCGGGGTGGTCTGCATGATGACGGGGGACTTGGTCTCCTCGGCAGCGGCCAGAACGGCCATAACAAACTCGAGGTTCTCGACGTTGAACGCGCCGACGGCGTAGTGGCCGGCCTGAGCGTCCTTGAGCATCTTTTCGGTGGTAACAAGTGCCATGAGCGTTTGCTCCTCTCCCTCGCCCGCATCTGGACATCGGGCGTACGTGTCCGCAAGGCGTTTTACCTTGCGTTTTGCTGCGCTCATTGTATGAAAATCGCATCTGTCGCATGTACGAGATATCGCCGGCACGCAGGCCAAAACGCTCGTTTTTGAAAAGCAAACGGAAGGGATTCAGGCTAAATTTCCCTATCCGACATTACCGTTTTCAAGCGAATCATCTTTCTTTTATAGAAAAGATAAGTAATCGAAAGGCGTTTACTTGCTCAAAAAGAAAATGAACGAAAATAGACTCAACACAATTCCTGCAAATTTAGGCTGAGGATGGAGCAGCTATGGCCCACGCAACAACCCGAGCTTTCGCCGATGAGCGACGCGCCGCCATCATGGAGATGCTTGAACATAACGCCTCGGTGCAAGTAGCAGAAATCGCCCAGACCTTTGGCGTGTCCTCCGTTACCGCCCGCGCCGACCTAGACGCGCTCGCCGAGTCCGGCAAGCTGCGCCGCACGCATGGTGGCGCCGTGTCGCTCCACAAACGCTTAACCGTCTCCACGCAGGATCGCCGCATCAACGTCAACGTTGCCGCCAAGCAAGCCATTGCCCAAAGCGCTATCAGGCTTGTTAACGACGGCGACACGGTGCTTGTCGACTCCGGCACCACGGCACTCGAGTTCGTTCGGCTCCTCGACCAGCGCGATGGCATCACCGTCATCACGGCCGACATTACCATTGCCGATTACATCGACGAGAGCATGCCCTCAGTCGATGTCGTCATGCTGGGCGGGGCACTGCGCAAAGGCCATCGCTATCTGTACGGCCCACTTACCATGCAGGCGCTCCAAATGGTCCACGCCGATCTTGCCGTCATGTGCCCTGGCGCTTTCGTTCCCGGCTGCGGCTTTACCACCGACTTTCCCCAGATGGCCGAGACCAAAGCGGCTATGGTCGGTGCTGCTCGTCAAAGTGTCGCCCTCATGGACGCCAGTAAGGTCAACGGACGTGGCATGTACCGCTTTGCCGAGCTGACCGACGTCAACGCCATCGTGATGGACCGTGACCCCGATCACGCCGTCGCCACCTCAATCGCCGAGATCGCCGACGACGCCCGCCCAAATTTCCTCATCGCCGGCGCTTAAACAAAAACCACCACAAAGGTTCACCGTCCCCTTTGTGGTGGTTTGAGCGTTAAACGTGAACGTATCGCTACTTGGAAAGCTCGTCAGCGAGGGCCTCGATCTGAGCGCGCGAGGCGTCGTTGAGCGAACCCAGGACGGTCACCTTGTTCTGCGTCAGGGTGATGTCCTTCATACCCTCGAGCTCCTTGGTCATAATCTTGGCAGCTGCGGGCGCCCAGGAGCCGCCCTCGACGAGCGCCACCGTACGGTTCTGGTAGGCATGCTCGGCAAGCGTATGGATAAAGGTGCTCATGAATGGGAAGATCTCGCCCTGATAGGTGATGGAAGCGAGTACCAGACGGTCATAGCGGAACGCATCCTCAACGGCCTCGGCCATGTCGTCGCGAGCCAGGTCAAAGACGGAAACCTTCTGGCCGCGGGCCTCGAGCGCAGATGCAAGCTCCTCAACGGCAGCCTTCAGATGGCCATACACGCTCGCATAGGCAATCGTGATGCCCTCGTCCTCGGGCTGATAGCTCGACCAAGTGTTGTAGGTGTCGAGGTAATAGCCAAGGTTCTCGGTCAGCACGGGGCCGTGAAGCGGGCAGATGATCTGGATGTCCAGGTCGGCGGCTTTCTTGAGCACGGCCTGCACAAACTTGCCGAACTTGCCCACGATGCCAAAGTAGTAACGGCGCGCCTCGCAGGCCCACCCTTCCGGATCCTCGATGTCGTTGGCGCCAAACTTGCCAAAGCCGTCGGCACTAAAGAGCGCCTTGTCGGTAGCCTCGTAGGAGAAGAGTACCTCGGGCCAGTGCACGTTGGGGGCGCCGACAAACGTTAGGCTGTGGCCGCCCAGATCAAGCACGTCACCCTCTTTGACAACCATCTTGCGCTCGGGGAAGTCGGTGCCAAAGTAGTTGACCATCATGCGGAAGGCGCCCATGCTTGCCACAATCTGCGCCTGGGGATAGCGCTCCATAAAGGCGGCGATGCCGGCGGAGTGATCGGGCTCCATGTGATGGATGACCAGGTAGTCGGGCGTGCGGCCGTCGAGTACGGTCTCGAGGTTGCCGAGCCACTCGTCGACAAATCCGCCATCGACCGAATCGGCGACAGCGATCTTCTCGCCCAAGATAACGTAGCTGTTGTATGCCATACCGTTCTCGGACACATCGTACTGGCCCTCGAACAGGTCGATGTCATGATCGTCAACGCCAATGTAGCGGATATCCTTGGTGATCTCCATCAGGCAAAGCCTCCTAGATAGACAAATGAACCCGTCTATCATAGCACTCGCCTTCATAGTCACGGCTATCTGCCGGCATCCTTACCGATTGTTATTGATATGCAACGCCGAGCCGTTGACCTGCGAAAACTATGCGCGCGGCGCTGCCGTGGTGTGTCGAACGATGAGCTGACCGGGAATACGAATGGCGACGGTTTTGTCCGATGCCCCCGCCTTGGGAACTGCGCGCTCGAACACCTCGCGCCCGCGCTGATGCAGATCGAATCGAACGGTCGTGAGCTCGTTATGTGCGACAAAGTCGTCGAGCGAGTCATCGACGCCCACCACGCTCACGTCCTCGGGCACGCGCAAGCCGCTGTCGCGCAGCGCAGCGATAGCGCCGTTTGCCATTTGGTCGTTTGCCGCGTAAATCGCCGTCATGGTGCGGTCGTGCTCAGCCAGGTACCGAGCGGCCTCGTAGCCGCTGTTGGCAGACCAGTCGCCCTCGAGTGGTGCCTGCGGCTTAATGTGTTTACGCTCGAGTGCATCCTGCCAGCCAGCACGGCGAAACTGCTCGTCAACCGAGAAGGACGGACCGCCGATAAAGCGAATCTGCTCGTGTCCCAGCTCAAACAGATGATCCATGAGCAGCAGCGAGCAACCGTAATGATCGGAGTCGACTGTGGTCACCCGCGGGTGCGCATACATGGTGACGATAACCGTGCCAATACCCGGCAACGGATCGAATGTCTCAAAATCGGGCGCCATACGACTCATGCCGATAATGATGCCGTCGACGGGTAGCGCAGCCATACGACGCGTTGCCTCGGCAAGCGAGAACTCCTCGGTCTTGGACATCTCGACCAGCGTGATGGCGCAGCCACGCTCGCGGGCCGCGCTGGCAATGCCGTCGATCATCGTAAGGTTGCCAAACTTGGTGACATCGTTGACGCACAGGCCGACCGAATGGTAACGGCCGTCGCGCAGCGAACGACCGGCATAACTCGGACGGAAGCCGAGCTCTTGCATAGCGGCTTGCACGCGCTGGCGCGTCTGCTCGTTGACGTTAGGAAGGCCGTTGGCAACGCGCGAGACCGTCTGCTGCGAAACGCCGGCAGCGCGGGCGACGTCGGCCATGGAAACCGGACGCATACCTGTATCGTTGGAAGGGCGCCTTGCCACAAAATCACCTTCGCTCTTGCGAGATCTAAATAGCGTGAATGTCGGACCGGGCGGAAATACGCCCCGCACCGATGCCCGCTATCGTCGGACGCATGTTAACGTACTCTACTTTTTCTATCAGCGCCTCTTCTGCTTTATAAGTCCATACGGCAGTACCGTTCACGGCTGAATTTCTACCGATTACCAGATTCTCAAAAAGTGATAAGTGTTGTGTTATGAGTACGTTAACATAGCCCGTAACGTGCGGCATCGTAGATGCTGAGTTTATGCCGCTTCAGATTGTTAACGTACTCACTACGACGGAAAACTCGTCAGTATGCGCCAAGGAAAGGACCCTCATGACCACCCCCGACGAAAAGACACTCGCCACGCTCACCAAGCTGTTTGAGGAGGAGTTTGGCCCCATCGGCGATCGCCAGGTGCTCTATGTGCACGCGCCCGGCCGCTCCGAGATCAGCGGCAACCACACCGACCACGAGGGCGGCCACGTTATCGCCGGCTCGCTCGATGTCGCCGTTGACGGCATCGCCGTGGCAACCGATTCCAACAAGGTCCGCGTTGCCGACGAGGGCTATCCCACGTTTGAGATCGTGCTCGACACGCTAGACGTTCAGGAGTCCGAGAAGGGCACGTCCGCGAGCCTCGTCCGCGGCATGGCCCACGAAATCGCTGCTCTGGGCGTTGAGCCCCAGGGCTTCGACTTCGCCTTCACCTGCTCCGTCCCCTCGGGCGGCGGCCTTTCCAGCTCTGCCGCCGTCGAGGCCGCGTACGGCCGCGCCATGGAGACGCTCTGGGGCGCGCCCGCCATTGAGCCCGTCGCGCTCGCCCAGATGAGTCAGCGCACCGAGAACAACTATTACGGCAAGCCCTGCGGTCTGATGGACCAAGCCGCCGTGTGCCTGGGCGGCCTCGCCTACATGGACTTTGAGGACCAGGCCCAGCCTAAAACCCAGAAGCTCGAGCTCAACTTTGAGGATCACGGCTATGCGCTCGTGCTCGTTAAGGTTGGCGCCGACCATGTGGCGGCTACCGACGACTACGCCGCCGTTCCGCGCGAGATGCAGGACGTCGCCGCCGAGTTTGGCAAGGCACGCCTGTGCGAGGTCAACGTTGCCGACTTTGACGCCAAGCTCCCCGAGCTGCGCGCCAAGCTGGGCGACCGCGCCTGCCTGCGCGCCGTTCACTACTGGTACGAGAACGGCCTGGTCGACAAGCGCTGGGCAGCCCTGAACGCTGGCGACATTGACCAGTTCCTGGTCCTGACGCGCGAGTCCGGCACCAGCTCTGCCATGTACCTGCAGAATGTTGTTGCCAAGCTGGGTTCCGAGCAGCCTTCCATGTATGCCCTGGCGCTGGCCGAGCACGTGCTCGACGGCCGCGGCGCCGTCCGTATCCACGGTGGCGGCTTTGGTGGCACCATCCAGGCCTTCGTGCCGCTCGATCTGGTCGACACCTTCATTGCCAAGATGAACGGCTGGCTGGGCGAGGGCTCTGCCCGTCACTACGCCATCTCTGA
The DNA here is from genome assembly GCF_003471405.1 of Collinsella sp. AM20-15AC. Lineage (NCBI taxonomy): Bacteria > Bacillati > Actinomycetota > Coriobacteriia > Coriobacteriales > Coriobacteriaceae > Collinsella > Collinsella sp. AM20-15AC. The sequence continues at coordinate 37,220 of NZ_QRJA01000005.1, read as the reverse complement.
CAAGGGGGCTTACGCGGCATGGCTGTAATGACTGACGTGCGAGAGGCCGCGCAGAACCTGATCGAGTACGCCATCCACCGATCGATGATCGGCCAGGACGACCGGATCTGGGCATACAACACCATTTTGGAGTGCATCGGCGCCACGGGTCCCGCACTCGATATGGCCTGGGCGCTCCAGGTTGAGAAACTCTCGCTCTTGCACCCCAATACCCTGCCCGACTTTGATCTTGAAGGCACGCTTGCCGCGCTTTCCGAGGCCGCCGTTACCAACGGTGCCGCCGAGGACACGGCGTCAGGCCGCGACCGCATCGCCATGCGCATCATGGGTGCGCTCATGCCGAGGCCTTCGGTTGTAAACGAGGAGTTCAACGGACGCATGGGCGTCAACGAGCCCCGCGCCGCAACCGACTGGTTCTACGGCCTGTGCTGCGACGCCGGCTACGTGCGCCGTGCCGCCATCGCGCGCAACATCAAATGGAGCACCCCCACCAACTGGGGCGATCTTGAGATCACCATCAACCTGTCCAAGCCCGAGAAGGACCCACGCGATATCGCCGCGGCTGGTGCCGCAAAGAACACGGGCGAGAAGTATCCCGCCTGCCAGCTCTGCATCGAAAACGAGGGCTATCCCGGACGCTCCGCCGTAGCCGACGGCGGCGCTCACCCCGCTCGCCAAAACCTGCGCATTATCCCCATCCAGCTCAACGGCGAGCGCTGGGGCTTCCAGTACAGCCCGTACGCGTACTTTAACGAGCATTGCATTGCCATGAGCTCCGAGCATCGTCCGATGCACGTCGACCGCAAGGGCTTGACCTGCCTGCTCGACTTTGTGGACCTGTTCCCGCATTACTTCATCGGCTCCAACGCCGACCTGTCTATCGTGGGCGGCTCGATTCTGTCGCACGACCACTTCCAGGGCGGCGCGCACGAGTTCCCCATGATGCATGCCGCCGAGGTCTCGCAGTTTAGCGTGCCCGGTTTTGACCAGGTCACCGGCACTGTGCTGCAGTGGCCGCTCTCGGTGCTGCGCCTGCGCTCGCATGACCGCGCTCAGCTGCTCGACGCTGCCGAGAAGATTATCCTCGCCTGGCGCGAGTGGACCGACGAGTCTGTGGGCGTTATCGCGCACACGGCCGACGGCGTAGCGCACAACACCGTGACGCCCGTCATCCGCCGCGTCGACTCCCGCGGCAACGCCGGCGGCGAGATCTACGAGGCCTACCTGGCGCTTCGTTGCAACATCACGACCGACGAGCACCCGCTGGGCGTGTTCCACCCGCATGCCGAGTTTCACCATATTAAGAAGGAGAACATCGGCCTGATCGAGGTCATGGGCCTGGCCATTTTGCCGCCGCGCCTGGTTCCCGAGCTCGGCGCTGTCCGCGAGCACCTGCTGGCGGCCAAGGTCGACGCCAGCTACGACCTTGCCAGCGCGCTCGAGGGCGACGACCTTTGCCGCAGCCACGCCGCATGGGCCGAGGACGTTTTTGCTCGCCGCGCCGATGAGCTTACGGCGGACAACGCCATCGATATCCTGCACGAGGAGGTCGGCGTGGTGTTCGGCCACGTGCTCGACAACGCCGGCGTCTTTAAGTGGGACGAAGCCGGCCGCGCCGCCCAGCAGCGCTTTATCGACTCACTGTAATGATCCCCTGGGGACGAAGGAAAACGGATCATTTCGTCTTCAAGACAACGGCGCCCGCCGGCAACATCGCCAGCGGGCGCCGTTTTTGCGTGTAGTCATTGGGGACGCTCTTAAACGACCAGTCATTAAAGAGCGTCCCCAATAATTACGTCGATGTTTTGGCAACGACAGCGAAAGCCCGCCAGAGCGAGCAAGGTGCCTTGAAACAAGGCGGCATTGACCTTCTGGTCATGCCGCCGCAGTTGAAAGGCAGATTGCCGCTCTGGCGGGTTTGCAGCGTCGAGCCGTTACGCGGTTTGGCAAAACCGCGTAACCTTAGAGCTCAGTTACCTCAACGTTGTTGTAGATCTCGTCCCAGCGGTCCATGACCAGGTGGCCGGTCTTGGGATCCATGGCGTTGAGCTTGCCGCAGGTATTGGCGGTCTTGAGCACCGTGACATCGTCGGCACCAGCAGCAATGGCATGCGCAAAGCCGGCGATGGTCGAGTCGCCGGAACCCGTCGCGTTCACGGCCGCAATCGCGGGCGTCTTGGCGCGGAACGCGCGACCCTCATGGAAGCCCACCGAACCGGCAGCGCCCATCGAAACGACAACCCAGGGGATACCGGCAAAGCGGCCATCGGCGGCAAGCGCCTCGCGCAGGGCATCGACATCATCGGTCGTAAAGGACGTACCCAGCAGGCCGTTAATCTCGGTCAGGTTGGGTTTTACGAGCTCAGGCTTAGCGTCGGACTCCAGCGCGGCCTCCAGCGATGCACCCGAGGTATCGAGCAGCACCTTGGCGCCCGCCTCCTCGGCGATCTTGACGAGCTCGGCATAGTAGCCGGCATCGACGCCACGCGGCAGCGAGCCCGAAAGCGTCACAACGTCCGCCTTCGCCGCGAGTTCGGCGAACTTGGCCGTAAAGGCCTCGAGCTCGGCCGGGGCGATCTGCGGGCCGCTCTCCAGCAGCTCGGTCTGATTACCCTCGTGCAGAATATTCAGGCAAATGCGCGTCTCACCGGCGATGGGCACAAAGTCGTTCTTGACGCCGTCGGCATCCATAAGCTCGGCCATATAGGCACCCATGTGGCCGCCAAGCAGACCAGTCGCGAGCACGTCGTCTCCCAGTTGCAGCAGCACACGGCTCACGTTGAGGCCCTTGCCGCCAGCGGTCTTTTCGGGCGTGACGCGGTTAACGTCGTCAATGACCAGCTTGTCGAGCTGATAGCGCGTATCAATCGACGGGTTCATGGTAACGGTCAGAATCATATTGAACTCCTGTTCCGGGGCGGCACGACCCACCCCAAACATACGATAGCTCGTTAAAGGATCTCGATCTCAAAGCCGCGGGTGACGGTCTCCCCCGGCTTGGCCACCAGGCAGCCACGCTTGTGCTCCAGAATATCGTCCTCGTCGGAGCAGGTGGACAGACCACCCCACGGTTCAACAGCCACAAAGTCGCCCTCGGGCTTGCTCCACACAATCAGGTACGGCATATCGGGGAACGTCAGGCGCACGCCCTTGTCCTCGGTTTTCTTGGTCAGCGCAACCACGCGGCTCTCGAGCACGTCAAAGATGGTCTCCGCGAAGTCGAAGAGTTCGTGGGTAAGCGGCAGGCTCTGGTCGATCATGGGGTTCTTGCTGCGATGCTCAACATCAATCAGGCCAGTCGAGGGAACGGCAGTACAGAGCTCGGTGGCCTCACGCTGCTCAAAACGAAGCTCATAATCGTCATAGGACTCGCCCTCGTCGAGCGGGCACTTAAAGCCGGGGTGACCGCCCACAAAGAATGGCATATCCTCGGTGCCCTCATTGGTCACCTCGTACGACACGGCCACCTTAGCCGCATCGATCGTGTAGCGCGCGACGATCTTAAACGGATACGGATACTGCTCGAGTAGCTCGGCGTGGTCGGCAGAGCTTAGGCTCAGCGCAACCATGCTGTCGCCCTGCTCCTCGAGCTTCCACTCCTGCTTGCGGGCAAAGCCGTGGCGGGCAAGCTTGACCTCGCGGCCGCCCATGGTCATCGCGCGGCCGTCACGAAGGCCGCCGCAAATCGGAAAGCAAATGGGTGCCTGGCCCGACCAGACCGCCGGATCGCCCTGCCACAGGTACTCACGGCCGTTGGCCGCAATAGAAGTGAACGACCCGCCCGCCGTGGTCAACGCCACACGAATCAAACCGTTATCAAGAACAAACTCCATAGGAGCCTTCCCTTTCTTACGACAGCCCGCCAAGTCAATAGGGCTGATAGAAAACCGGCCCGCGCCCCCTCACAGAAACGCGAGCCGTCAATTGAAAAGCTGCAGAATGCCGGGTACCGCCAAAACGAAGCACACAAGCTCGGCAAGCAAACGTGTTATCGGAGCAACTTGCCATACCAGAACGCTTCGCAACAACAGCGGTAACCCCACAGGCCACTCAAACATCAGCGAGAAGCCAGCTGGCGAGGCAAGGTGCCGTGAAGCGAGACGGCATTGACCTTCTGGTCATGCCGTCGAAGCTGAGCGGCAGATTGCCCGCCAGATGGCTTCGCAGCGTCGACCGGTCCGGCGTTTGTTAAAACGCCGGAACCCCCTTAGTCGTGATACTCGCCGCGGTCCCACTTCTCGAGGAACTCGTCAAAGAAATGCGGGTCAGCCTGAGCCTCAGCGTCGGCCTTATTGCAGGCATCGATCTTGGCAATCAGGGCATCGTGCTCGGGGGTCTTCTCGTAGGGCTCCTCCAGGAAGGCAAGCATGATATCAGCCATCAGGAACTCGCCGGTGATCTTGCCGCCAAAGCCCACGATGTTGGCGTTGAGCTCGCGACGGGCATACAGGGCGGAGGTCATGTCGCGAACCAGGGCGCAACGGGCGCCGGGAACCTTGTTGACGGCGTTGGTGATGCCGATGCCGGTGCCGCACAGGGCCACGCCAAAGTCGGCCTTGCCGCTGGCAACAGCCTCGCCCACGGCCTTGCCGTAGATGGGATAGTGCGTACGGGTGTGGCTGTAGGTGCCGCAGTCGAGCACCTTGTAGCCAGCCTGCTCCAGGCGGTCGGCCAGATAGATCTTCTCGTCCGTAACGATATGGTCGCAACCGATTGCGATGGTCTTCTTCATCAGAACGTCCTTTCGTCTGAATTCACAAGTTGAGGTAGAAGTTCGAGTTCTCGGTGGCTCTCGTTAGGCCATCTTGTTGAGCATGTCGACACGGATCTGGTGACGGCCGCCGGCGTACTGGGCGCGCAGGAACTCGCGGGCGATCTTCTTGGCGACCTCGGTGCCCACAACGCCCGGGCCCATGGTGACCATGCGCGAACCGTTGTGCTCGCGGGTCATGTAAGCGGAACGCTCGTCGGAAATGTTGGCGACGACCATGCCCTTGATCTTGACGGCGGCCATATAGGAGCCGACGCCGTACTTATCGAATGCGAAGCCCTGGGAATCCTTGTGCTCCAGCAGGTCCTTGGCAACGGCGGTCGCGGAATCGACAAAGTCCGCGGCAGGGGTCTCGGAATAGTCGACGACCTCGTGACCGTCGGCAATGAGCATCTCCTTGATGGACTCCTTCATCGACATACCGTCGGCATCGGAAGCGATTACAACCCTCATGACATCCTCCTTGAGAGATACGCAGGTGCGTAGTTTCTGTTTGGAAGTGTTGAATCGCGTTCAGGTCCGGGCATCTGAATGTGCGGTTCTTCACTGTTCATGTTTATTAGAACACATTCAAACATCGGGTGCAACCATTATTTGTTTAACTTTGTTCTTTTTTGAACAAATACCGTTCACGGTTGATTGCCGACCGTTTGAGCCCGGCGCAGACGTAGCGACCATGTGTTCAACAGACAAAAGGGCGGCCGAGAACGTGTCTCGACCGCCCTTCTTACGGTTGATCTTCCAAAGATCGCTTTGCCGCCTACTCAGACTGCCCACTCTTCTTGGCATGTTTGGACGGAGCGCTCAAGAAACGACCCATCAGATAGTTCGCGGGACCGGAGACATCGATCCCCAGCAGCACGTGTCCTAGCCATAGGAACGCCACGAGCACCAGTAGAGGAATCACACACGAGGTCACGATCATCACGATGACGCCTTCGATGAGGTCGGTCACCTGCTGCACGATCTTGTCGGTCATCTGCTTGGCACCGCTGGTCACCGACGTGACCAGGCTCGAGGCCCCGTCAGTCAACTGCTCGAGCACGTTTTTGGACTCTGTAGACTCGGTCTTTTTCTTGCTTGCTTTGGAGCTGTCGCTATCTGCCGCACTCGCAGCGTCGGCCGCCTTTTGCTCGGCCTGTTCAATGCTGACGCGATATGTCTCGTCGACCTTTTGCGATACCCACACGCTTGCAGGCACCAACGCCATGCCGATCATGGCGACTATCAGCACGCGGGTCGCCACGCGGCGCAGGACGGCACTCGTGCTCCAGCGTCCGTGAATGCCAAGCGAGACCGCAAAGAGCACCAACGCAAACGGGATTAAGATGCCCAAGCCAACCGACCACAAAATCGTGAGCAAGTATTTCTCTAGGTATAGCACGGCAAGCACGATACCGAGGTTGCCTGAAAGCTGTGCGAGCTGCTCGGCAACCGGCGTTCCCGTATCTCCAGGCAGCGCCGTGATGCCCGCAGACAGGGCAACGCACGAGGTCGTGAGCGCCAAAACGTTGCCCTTCTTTTGATCGATAACCTCGATGGTGGAGTCCCAAGTCTTGGTATCGGCAAAATGCGGGCGCGCGACAAAGCCCGACAGGAGCGCCATAACCACAAGGGCGACGATGATGCCAATCTGCAGTTTTTTGTTTGCGCACACGACATCGGACAGGCTGGGCTGCAGCTCGGTTACTGTCGTGTGCTCGGTTATCTGGACAGAACGCCCATGAGCTACCTCGTGCGCGTCTCTCTTTTGAATCAATCCGTTGTCCGGCATTTGGATACCTCCTCATTCCGGCCTGTAATGCGGTGGAAAGTATACCCACCCATCGAAAAACCGAACGGGAAGGCGTGCAGAAGCTCCATAACGCTGCTAGTCGAATAGTGCCATTTCAAAACTATGCCGGTTTACTACGATAAAACCGATAGGACCGACCACATTTGCTATTAGTAGAAAATGACAAGCGTTCTACCTGCGGCTTTGATAACGCTGTTCTTTCCATAGTTGAAAGAATGCGATTCATCGTAGTAAACCGGCATAGTTTTGTAACCGACAGGCCGATTCGGCATCGCAGCAAACCTAATGACCCGTTTTCTTCCATCCTCAAAGGATCAAATGCATGGCAGGAGCGTCCCTAACTGCCGGCAGATAAGGAACGTCCCCAGGTGCCGGGTAAACAGAAAAAGCCCTGTCGCGGGTTTGCGGCAGAGCTTTTGGAAGGGGACTTGATTGTGAGGATTCGTTAGGCGAGCTTGGCCTCGAGCTCAGCGATGCGCTTGTAGGCATCGATGGTAAAGCGGGTCTGCTTCTCCAAGATCATGGTGGTCATGAGGGTGTCCTGAGCGTGGGCCATGATGAAGGTCATCTCCATCTCGCCGCCGCCGGCCTCCTGCGAAAGCAGCTTGGTCTGCGTGTCGTGGGCGCCAATGAGTGCATCGCTCGCATCCTTGTGCAGCTGTTCGGCCTTCTCAAAATCACCCTCGCGAGCAGCATCGAGCGCTGCAAGCAGATCAGTCTGGGCGTCACCCGCGTATGCGACGATCTCGAATCCAACCATCGAGATTTCTTCTTTGGTTGCCATATTGCGTTCCTTTCACATATGAACCAATGGAGAGCATCGCGTCCGGGCATACGCGCTGCGTTGTGTATGACAGAAACATTAACATTCAAACAAAACAGAACAATGCAAAACGCAATTTCGAGCTATGAACGGTCGATTTTCGCCCGTGAACGGTTTTTAAACCAATGCGAACAATATCGAACACAATTAGTGGCAACCCAAACAGGTCCACACCCTAGCGTACATCGCGCACCGTATCACCCTCTACGAGCATGCCGGGGATCAGCATGTGCTCCACGCCAGACGCAACCCCCTCGGCGCCGGCAATCTTGTCGACAGCCCACATGCCGACGCGCTTGTTGTCAAAGCGCACCGTGGTCAGGCGACGGTCGGGCACGATGTCGCCCAGGCTGTCATCAACACCCGCCACGCTCACGTCCTCGGGCACGCGCTTTCCGCGCGATTCGAGCCCGCGAATGCAGCCGTAGGCCATGGCGTCGTTGGAAGCATAAATGGCCGTACAGGTCGGATCGTCCGCCAGAGCCTGACCGGCAGCATATCCGCTCTGCGCCGTCCAATCGCCACGGACGAGTCGCGGCGGCTCAATACCATGCGCACGCAATGTCTCGCGCCAGCCCTCCTCGCGCTGCATGCCCGAAAGCGAGCGCTCGGGGCATGAGATAAAGTGCACGGTCTTGTGCCCCTGCTCCAGCAAGTACTCGACCACATGGCGCGAGCAATCGAACTGATCGTTATCAACCGTCGAGCACAGCGGGTGCTCCAGCATGGTAACGAGCACCGTCTGCATACCGGGCAGCGGCTCGAAGGTGCCAAAGTCCGCCGGCATGCGATTCATGATCACAACCATGCCATCCACCGGCAGCGCGCTCATGCGCGACGATGCGCTCTCGAGGGTATACGGATGCCCGTCTACTTTAGTGAGGGTGATGGCATAGCCATGTTTGTCGGCCGCGGCGGCAAAGCCCTCCATGCGGTCGAGGTTGCCGGTGCCGGTAATGTTGAACATGGCGACGCCGACGGTCTTAAACTTGCCACGGCGCAGCGATCGACCGGCAAAATTGGGGCGATACCCCAGCTCGCGCATGGCGGCACGCACGCGCTCCTTGGTCTCGGGGCGCACGCTGGGCGAATCGTGCACCGTACGCGAGACTGTCTGCTCCGAGACGCCCGCGAGACGCGCCACGTCCTTAACGGAAACCGATTTTTTAACAGCGGCCATAGGTCGATCTTTCTATGTCAACGATGCCATTGGCGGCACCCTACGCAGTCAAATGAACGCCTTCAAGTATATCCAACACCTCCCCCACAATACGTTTACCACCTAAAACCTACCGTTCACCGACAATCTTGCTTCCCCGAACGGCTTTTGTCGCCCAAATGTTAACGTTGCCATTGTGCAAACACAGAGCCACCGGGCGGCTCAATCGTTTACGCATAAGGAATCGATGGTTCGCAGGCACAGGAACCAACGGTTCGCGTCTTTTATTGTGTCGCAAAATGGCAACGTCAACATTTTGGCAACCGAACGCCAAAAGCTACCATCGTTGCTAACCCACCGACTCTTAGGAGCTTTGCATGGAGCAACTCATCGCCATCATCGAAAAGGGCCAACCCTTTTTCAACGCGATCGCCCGCAACAAGTACCTCAAGGCGATCCGCGACGGCTTTATCTCCGTCATCCCCATCATCATCTTCTCGTCCATCTTCTGCCTGGTAGCCTCGGTCCCCAACATCTGGGGTTTCTACTGGCCCGATGACATCAACAACGCCCTGTGGAAGTGCTACAACTACTCCATGGGCATCCTGGCCATCGCCTGCGCCGCCACCACGGCCAAGCACTTCGCCGACGCTCAGAACCGCGATCTGCCCAAGAACAATCAGATCAACTTTATCTCGTGCATGTGCGCGGCCATCATCGGCTTCTTGCTCCTTTCGAGCGACACGATCGCCACGGACGCCGCCAGCGGCTTCAACACCACCTACCTTGGTTCCAAGGGCCTGCTGACCGCCTTCATCGCTGCGTTTGTGACCGGCATCATCTACAAGTTCTTCATTAAGCGCAACATCACCGTCAAGATGCCCGAGCAGGTTCCGCCCAACATCTCGCAGACCTTTAAGGACATCATCCCCTTCTCCGTCTGCATCACCGTCTTTTGGGTCTTTGACATCGTCTTTCGCGCTGCCTTTGGCTTCTGCTTTGCCCAGGGCGTCATCCAGGTGTTCCAGCCCCTGTTCACCGCTGCCGACGGCTACATCGGCCTCGCTGTGATCTACGGCGCCATGAGCCTGTTCTGGTTCGTGGGCGTCCACGGCCCCTCGATCGTCGAGCCCGCCATCGCCGCCGCTCTCGTTGCCAACATGACCGACAACCTGGCTGCGTTCCAGGCTGGCCAGCACGCTTCCGCTGTCCTGACCCAGGGTGCCCAGTACTTCGTCGTCTGCATGGGCGGCACCGGCGCCACGCTCGTCCTGGTCTTTATGTTCTGCTTCCTGGCCAAGTCCCAGGAGATGCGCGCCGTCGGTAAGGCCGCCATCGTCCCCGTGTGCTTTGCCGTCAACGAGCCGCTGCTGTTCGCCGCACCCATCGTGCTCAACCCCGTCTTCTTTGTCCCGTTTGTCTTTGCCCCGATCGCCAACATCTGGATCCTCAAGATCTTTATCGACTTCTTGGGCATGAACGGCTTTATGTACACCCTGCCCTGGACCGTCCCCGGCCCCATCGGCACCATCATGGGCCTGGGCTTCCAGCCGCTCGCCTTTGTGATGCTCGCCCTCATCCTGGTCGTCGACTTTGTCCTGTACTACCCGTTCTTCCGTGCCTATGACGCCCAGAAGTGCGCCGAGGAGGCCGAGATCTCCCAGGAGGAGCTCGCCGCCAAGAACGCCGAGAAGGCCGCCAAGCTCAACGATGCCTTCCAGGGCAAGGCTGACGCCAAGAGCGTTGCCGCCGGCGCTGCTGCCGAGGCCGTGAAGGTCGACTCCCCTGCCGCTTCTGCAGCACCCGCTGCCGAGGCAACGACCGCCAGCGAGCTCAACGGCAAGCGCGTGCTCGTGCTCTGCCAGGGCGGCGGAACCTCGGGTCTGCTCGCCAACGCGCTGGCCAAGGCTGCCAAGGAGCGCGGCATCAATCTTGAGACCGCTGCCGAGGCATATGGCAACCACGTGGACATGCTCCCCGACTTTGACCTGGTCGTCCTGGCCCCGCAGGCCGCAAGCTACCTGGCCGACCTGCAGAAAGACTGCGAGCGCGTGGGCAACAAATGCGTCGCCTGCCGCGGTAAGCAGTACATTGAGCTCTCCCAGAACGGCGACAAGTCTCTCGCCTTCGTCTCCGAGCAGCTTTCGAAGTAAGTAACGCTCAGGGCCAGCCGACCATCCAAGACCGGCTGGCCCTTCGATTTAGACGATTGGATCATCATGTCCGTTAACCCTGCTAGCGTCACCAACCCGCCCGCGCAGTTTCCCGAGGACTTTGTCTTTGGCGGCGCCACTGCTGCCTACCAGGTAGAGGGCGAGACCCGCACTCACGGTAAGGGCAAGGTCGCCTGGGACGACTTCCTGGAGGCCCAGGGCCGTTTCTCCCCCGACCCCGCCTCCGACTTCTACAACCAGTACCCCGTCGATCTGGAGCTGTGCGAGGAGTTTGGCATCAACGGCATTCGCCTCTCCATTGCCTGGAGCCGCATCTTCCCCAACGGCACCGGCGAAATCAACCCCGAGGGCGTCCAGTTCTACCACGATCTCTTCGCCGAGTGCCATAAGCACCATGTTGAGCCGTTCGTCACGCTGCATCACTTTGACACGCCGCTTCCCCTCTTTGAGAAGGGTGACTTCCTCAACCGCGAGACCATCGATGCCTTTGTGGACTTTGCCACCTTCTGCTTTAAGGAGTACGCCGACCAGGTGACCTACTGGTTCACCTTTAACGAGATCTGGGCCGACGCCTCCAACACCTACATCGAGGGTACCTTCCCCGGCGGCGTCAAAGCTCATCTGGCCGAGGCCTTCCAGTGCGAGCACAACATGATGCTCGCCCACGCCAAGGCCGTGCTGGCCTTCCACAACGGCGGTTTTAAGGGCAAGATCGGCGTCATCCAGTCGCTGGAGTTTAAGTACCCACTCAACGAGAACGACCCCGCCGACATCAAGGCCGCCAACAACGAGCACGTGCTGCAGAACCAGTTTCTGCTCGACGCTACCTTCCGCGGCGACTACGCGCCCGACACCCTCGAGTGCGCCAACCGCCTGGCCACCATCTCGGGCGGCACCATCGAAATCCTGGACGAGGATCTCGAGATTATGCGCGGAGCAGCGCTCTACAACGACTACTTGGGCGTTAACAACTACCAGTGCCGCTTCCTCAAGGCTTACGATGGCGAGAACGACCTGCACCACAACGGTACGGGCGAGAAGGGCACCGGCCGCTGGCGCGTCAAGGGCATTGGCGAGCACGTGAACAAGCCCGGCATCCCCACCACCGACTGGGACTGGATCATCTATCCCGAGGGTCTGTTCGATCTGCTCGTCTACATTAAGCAGCGCTACCCCAACTACAAGCAGATCTTCATCACCGAGAACGGCATGGGCTACAAGGACCCCTACAAGGACGGTTTTGTGGACGACCAGCCGCGCATCGACTACATCGAGCAGCACTTGCGTTGGCTGCTCAAGGCCATGGAGGTGGGCGTCAACGTGGGCGGCTACTTCCTGTGGAGCCTGCAGGATCAGTTCTCCTGGACCAACGGCTACAACAAGCGTTACGGCTTCTTCTACGTTGACTTTGAAACCCAGAAGCGCACGCCCAAGGCAAGCGCCTACTGGTACAAGCACGTGGCGCAGACCCGTCGTCTGGACTAGTGCCTTGCGACTAGCGAGATGCCCCGCTCACACAACCTGCCCCCATTCCTCAGCCGGGGGCGGCACGTCACACGGCGCGCCGCCCCCGGTCTTTTTGTGCAGGTCGGAAGCCGTTTGTCTCGATCTGTAACATCCAGCCGAGCTTTTCAGTCCCAACTGTTACAGATTGAGACAAACGTGGAGGCCAGGCCGAAATATCTAAATCTGTAACACTTAACCCGGTTTTGGACGTCTAGTTGTTACAGATTTAGATAAACGTGCGAGCCAATCCCTTCAATCTAAATCTGTAACAACTAGCTTGTGTTTTCGCCCCTAGCTGTTACAGATCGAGACAAATAAAATAGACCGGGCTGACAATCTCAGCCGCATGCCCCCCTTTTTGGCCGCATTCCACCGATCAGATAAAGATCGTCATATACAGAGGTAGATATATCCTATGCCCTTCAGCCCTGAGCTGTTTTGGGTGAAGAACTATCTCTTCTCCGACTCGTCGTTCGAATCGTCTGCCGAAATCGTCAAGCGAGATTGTTGAATACGATTTGGAAGATTTAACTTCAACAGGAGTGACCCGCGGTTTTCCAGCCGCGTCTTCAAAGCCGCGCGAAACAAGAAAATCAATTTCACGCGTTCTGGGCCGACTCCCCTCTGTTTTGGAAGGCTCCTGCCAGCTGTAATAAAAAAGCGAATGCCCCAGACTCTTAAGCTGCTGCGCCACGATGTTCTCGATTAGCATTCCTTTATTAATTGAAATTCTTCCAAATTGAATGTCTCTATGAACATCCATAAGGTCCGGACCATCATCAAACGCCAAGCTCACGAGCAATCCCGTGTCCGCCATATAGCATTTAAGCGAAGACGCGTCCTCGTGCAGGCGGTAACCCACGCTCGGATCACTGCACAAAAAGCAACGGTTAATTAGTCGCGCATCCTCAAGCCAAATTAACGCCGACTCATATGTCTCAAAACGGGACCCCTTCTCCAGGCTGTCAAATTTAAACCGTTTGTTTGCCGCAGATAATTGACCCGGAATGTCATCATAAACCGCCCGCGCACGCCTAGCGTCCGAACCTCCAAACTTGGCAATGTCCTCCCTGTACAGTGCGATAATCTGCCGTTTAACCCTGTCGCATCCTCTAAAATCATTCTCTGCCACAAAGGAGTCGACCGACTGAGGCATGCCGCCGACAAGCATATACTCATCAAACAATCTCATACACGTCGCATGAACACTGTCCGGAAGCGCGGTCCGAGATTCGCGCGCCTTACGGATCTCTTCTGCATAAAGATCTTTTCCGGTCGCCCAAAGATATTCCTCAAAATCGAGGGGCTCGAGAGGGATTCTTTCTTCCTCTGAAGGTATGACAATGCTATCGACATTCTTTTTGATAGAGACAAGCGAGCCTGTCTCGATGTAATCAAATCTGCCGTCTTCTACAAGATGCTTTATGTATTCGCGCGCGATGGGAAACCGCTGCACTTCATCAAAAATGACCAGTGACTCTCTCGGCACGAGGGCCTTGCCATACTGCAGCTGGAGCATGCGTAAAAAAAGATCGACATCTTCACGATAGTTCAGAAATATATCGTGTGTGGCTTTGCTGGCAGCCGAAAAGTCAATGTACAGATAATCCTTGTATTCATTTTGCGCGAAGCACTTGACGAGTGTCGTTTTGCCAACGCGTCTTGCACCCTCAATAAGCACCGCGGTGCGCCCTTGCGAGCGTTCTTTCCACTCCTGCAGACGATCATATGCCTTCCGTTTAAACATAATCTCACCTCAGCTTAATTTACGTGCTAGTTTACAAAAATACCGACCTTCAGATATATCTAATAATACAAAAATACCGACCTTTAAATGAGCTTATAGCTACAAAAATACCGACCATTGCAATGGCCGAAACACACAATATCACCCGCAGCACGAGCTAGCAAATGACCTGCGTGTGCTCCTCGATGGCGGCGCGGTCCTCGTCGGCAATATCCGGCTCGCACACCACGGCGTCCAAGCTGTCCAGGCGGCAGAAGGTGTAGAAGTCGCGTTTGCCGATCTTGCTGGAGTCGGCGATCAGATAGCGCGAGTCTGCCTTGCTAAAAGCGAGCTGCTGGATACGGCCCTCGTCCATGTTGGACGTAGACACGTCACCGTCCAAGATGCCGTTGGCGCCGATAAACGCCGCATCGATGCCCAGTGCACGTAGGGTATCCTCGGCCGTCGGCCCCACAAAAGCGGCAGTGCGGCGGCGGTACATACCGCCCACGAGGCACAGCTCGCAGTCCTCGCGCTCCTCGAGCAGGTTGAACACCGAAAGCGAATTGGTCACGATACGCAGGCGAAACGCCGGCAGCATCGAGGCCATCTGCTCAACCGTGGTGCCCGTGCCCAAAAAGATGGTCGAGCCCTCCTCGATAAGCTCCACAGCACGGCGCGCAATCTGCAGCTTTTCCTCGGCATGCTTAGTGCGCTTTTCGCTGTGCGAATACTCATGGCGCAACATAGCGTGCGGACGGCCCTGTGCACTGCGGGCTCCGCCGTGCACGCGCTCGATCTCGCCTAGGCTCGCAAGTTCTTCGAGGTCGCGGCGAATCGTCATGTCCGAAACGCCCAACGCATCCGAAATCTCTTTGACCGAGACCGTGCCCTGCTCCTCGAGCAGCTGACGAACCTTATCCTGTCGCTCTGCCTTAATCACGATGAATCCTCGCCGTTCTTTGCGCGCATATCATTCAAACAGTAACGAACAAATTGTATCAGACTCGTACGCGTCAAAAATGAACGCCCGCACAGCTCCAATCATCACTTTTTTGAGAAAAATACCCTCAGCTTTAGTGGGGTGTAGTGATAATCTCGCCTGTTCGCGCTACAGTTTTTCGGAAATACCTCGATGTTAGGAACCAAATGATCACTTCCGAGCTTTTCGGCACCGCGCCGTGCGGTACCCCCGTTCATCGTTACACCCTCGACGGGCCCGAGATCTGCGTTCGCATTATGGACTATGGCGCCACGGTGCTTGGTATCGATGTGCCCGACATTCCCGGCAACGTGCGCGATGTGGTGCTGGGCTTCGATAAGCTCGAGGATTACTTTGACAACCCCGCCTGCTTTGGCGCGACCATCGGCCCTGTGGCAAACCGCACCGCTGGCGCCACGATCGCCATCGACGGCACGGACTGGCATATGCCCGCCAACGAGGGCGCCAACAACCTGCACAGCGACCTTGAGCACGGCCTGCACAAACGTGTGTGGGATGTTGAGCTCGACGAGGTCCA
This sequence comes from Collinsella sp. AM20-15AC, assembly GCF_003471405.1. Classification (NCBI taxonomy): domain Bacteria; kingdom Bacillati; phylum Actinomycetota; class Coriobacteriia; order Coriobacteriales; family Coriobacteriaceae; genus Collinsella; species Collinsella sp. AM20-15AC. The sequence goes on along the minus strand of NZ_QRJA01000005.1, from coordinate 21,746 downwards.
TAACGCCGTGCGCATGACCACCTCGCTTAAGGATGGCGAGCTGGGCCTGCCCGGCAACCGAACCTTTACGGCCGTGTTTACCGTTACGCGCACCGGCGTCTTCCGCATCGATTATGGCTGCGAGAGCGACCGCGCCACCTACGTGTCCATGACCAACCACACGTACTTTAACCTTGCAGGCCATAACGCCGGCATGGACTGCGAACATTTCTTTGTCGCCAACGCCGCCCACTACCTGCCCATTAACGAGCAGAACATCCCCACCGGCGAGATTGCTCCGGTCGAGGGAACACCGTTTGACTTTCGCGAGCTTCGCCCCGTCGCACCCGGCATGGAGGCCGACGACCCGCAGATCAAGCAGGCCCGTGGCTACGATCACTGCCTGTGCATCGATGGCTATCAGTACGGCCGCAACCTGCGCCGCGCGATGCACGTCGAGGAGATGTGGACCGGTCGTGAGATGGACTACTACACCACTGCCCCGGGCGTGCAGCTCTACACCGGCAACTGGCTGGGCGACGAGCACGCCAAGGACGATGCCAACTATGGCTGGGGCGCCGGCTTTGCCCTCGAGGCCGAGATGTACCCCGACACGCCGCACCAGCCTCTGTTCCCGCAGGGCATTGTGGGCCCGGGTCACCCCTATAGCAATGTGATCGAATACCACTTTATGAGGCACTAAGCCCATAACGCAATAAGTCGCACAGCAGCGCCCGCCGACACCACCGCCGACGGGCGTTTTTCTACCTATTCATTGGGGACGGTCTTAAATGACTAGTTGGATGGGGTCGGGATTGGAGCTGGGGAGGTAGCGGATTTCTAGTTCTATGCCGAACGCTTGCAGCTCTTTGAAGGCAGCGATGTCCGTATCGTCTACGGCGACTGCGGACGTTATGGGGTGCTTGCCTTTCCCCGCCTGCATATGGCCGATGCTGATCTTGGCGATCGGCACACCGCCCTTAACCAGCGCGAGCACATCCGCGGGCGACGCCACCATGATCAGAATCAACTGGCGCGGCGTTGCGGTATGAATGATGTCGATGGTCCTTTGCACCGAGAAAAACCGCGTCCAAACGCCTACCGGCGCCGCCACCCTCATGGGTGCCCATTGGCGCGAATCCGCCGCGATCTCATCGTTGACGATTAAAACAAGGTTGGAACCCACGGCTTCGTTCCACAGCTCAACGTCTTGCCCGTAAATGAAACGGTCATCAATACGCGTGAGAAGGATCTTGGGCTGAGCCATGGCTGCCTCATTCTGTTTGAGACCCATATGAGCGGGACGTCGGCCACCAGCTCAATAGCAGGTCAAGCGCCAAATGGACGCCGCAGACATCACGTCTCCAATATTAGTGCATTTAAAGTGAGAAAAGCCGTCAGAACACTTGCGCGGATGTGCGATGTCCCGTATCATAGACAGCCGTTGACGCCTCAGTTGCGTCACCACATGGCCGCCAGCGTAGCTCAGTTGGTAGAGCACCGCTCTCGTAAAGCGGGGGTCACCGGTTCGAGCCCGGTCGCTGGCTCCATTGCACAAGATAGCCGCCTTCGGGCGGCTTTTTTGTTGCCGATTTTGAGTGCGTGTGCGCCAACCCAAGCGTCGCCACGGCTTCAGCTCCCCTATTCAAAACAGAAAACCCCGCCAAACGTGATTCCCCCAAGAGGAAACACGATTAACGGGGTCGTGGCGTGATTTCCCAAAGGGAATCACGCCATCAGACGAACGACTCAGCCGAGCAGCTCGCTACTCCTCCCAGTAGGCGTCGGCAAGCAGCTTAAAGCAGATCTTCTTGATCGGTTGTGCGCCATCGCCCGGGAACTCGAGCGTGGGCATGTGAGGCTCGCCGGCAACGAACAGCGCAAACTTGTCGTCGGCAAGATCGCCGGCGATCGAAGCGTCGGAATCGACCAGATCGTAGTCGTCCTTCTCGTCAAACTCCTGAACCAGCGTCAGGCTGCCCGTGGCGACCTTAAAGGCCTCGCGACCCTCGACGTCGATCTGCAGGTCGTGATAGCGCTGATGCGTCTCATAGTGAGCCTCGGCCTCGGGACGCGTCGTGGGAGCCATGACGTTCGCATAGACCTTGTCGCCCAGAATCGGATGGCTGCCGACCTCGAGCTGTGCCGGGTCGTTCTCCTCGAGCCAGTCGATCAGCACGTCGAGGCCCTTGAGCATTCCGCGGTACTCCTCGATATCGCCCAATGCACCGTAAATCATCTAAATCCCCTCTCGGATCGCTTCTTTGGCGGCTAATCGGCAAACGCGTTACCGATGCTGTTGCCACCCACATACGCCTCGACCAGGGTAAGGTCGGGATTGAACACGACAAACTCGGCGTCGCGCCCCAGCATAATGCTACCGCACTTGTCGTCGACATGAGCTAGCAAGCAATGCCGGGGCCGACGCCCAGGCTTTTACAGCTCGGTCACGACAACGCCGTTGTAGACCTCGTCCCAACGGTCCATAACCAAGTGGCCGGTCATGGGATCCATGGCATTGAGCTTGCCGCAGGTGTTGGCGGTACGCAGCACCGTCTCGTCATCCGCGCCAGCAGCAATCGCATGCGCGAAGCCGGCAATGGTCGAATCGCCAGAGCCCGTAGCGTTAACGGCGGGGATATCGGGGGTCTTGGCGCGGAATGCACGGCCATTATGGAAGCCCACGGAGCCGGCAGCGCCCATGGACACGACGACCCAGGGGATATCGGAGAAGCGGGCATCAGAGGCGAGCGCGGCGCGGAGCTCGTCCACATCGTCGGTGGTAAAGCTCGTGCCCAGAAGGCCGTTAATCTCGGTCAGGTTAGGCTTGACCAGCTCGGGCTTAATTTCGGACTTAAGGGCGGCCTCGAGCGAAGCACCCGAGGTATCGAGCAGCACCTTGGCGCCGGCGTTCTCGGCAATACCCGTGATCTTGGCGTAGTAGCCCGCCTCGACACCACGGGGCAGCGAACCCGAGATGGTAACGACAGCGGCCTTGCTCGCAAGCTCGGCGAACTTGGCGGTAAAGGCATCGAGCTCCTCGGGGGCAATCGTCGGGCCGCTCTCGAGTAGCTCGGTCTGGTTGCCGGCGTGGAGGATGTTAAGGCAAATGCGAGTCTCGCCCTTGATGGGTACAAAATCATTCTTAATGCCGTTGGCATCCATGAGCTCGGCCATGTAGGCGCCCATGTGGCCGCCGAGTAGACCGGTTGCCACAACGTCGTCGCCCAGCTGACCCAGTACACGGGCCACGTTGAGACCCTTGCCGCCGGCGGTCTTTTCGGGCGTCACACGGTTAACGTCGTCGATAATGAGCTCATCGAGCTGATAGCGTGTATCGACGGACGGGTTCATCGTAACGGTGAGGATCATTTTTAGCTCCTTATCTCGCAGGCTCCTTGTGCCTCGCGATACGAGTCGACAAAACGGAATTACAGAATCTCAATCGTGAACGAGCGAACGACGGTCTCCTTGGGCTTGGCGACAAGGCAGCCACGCTTATGCTCAAGCACGTCGTCCTCATCGGAGCAGGTCGAAAGGCCGCCCCAGGGCTCAACTGCCACAAAATCGCCCTCGGGCTTGCTCCACACAATGAGATATGGGAAGCCCTCAAAGCTCAGGCGGACGCCCTTGTCCTCGCCCTTCTTGGAAAGCGTGACCTGACGGCTCTCGAGCACGTCAAAGATGGTCTCCGCAAAATCGAAGAGCTCGTGCGATAGAGGCAGCGTCTTTCCCACCATGGGGTTCTTGGAGCGGTTGGTCACGTCAATCAAGCCAGTCGAGGGGACAGCAGTGCAAAGCTCCGCCGCCTCGTCCTTCTCGAAGCGTAGCTCGTAGTCCGTATAGGCCTCGCCCTCGTCGAGCGGGCACCTAAAGCCGGGGTGTCCACCGATAAAGAACGGCATGTCCTCGGTGCCCTCGTTGGTCACCTCATAGGAGACGCGCACGGCAGCGTCCTCGAGCGTATAGCGGGCGACGAGCTTAAACGGATACGGATAATCGCTCAGCAGCGCGGCGTTATCCTCCGAAGCCAGGCACATAGCCAACTCGTTCTCGCCTTGGCTCAGCAGCTTCCACTCCTGCTTGCGCGCAAAGCCGTGGCGAGCGAGCTTTACATGATGCCCGGCAAACGTCATGGCGCTGTTGTCGCGCAAGCCTCCGCAAATCGGGAAGCAAATCGGCGCCTGGCCGGACCACACGGTGGGATCACCCTGCCACAAGTACTCGCGACCGTCGGCCTCAATCGAGGTAAACGAGCCGCCGGCAGTGGAAACCTTAATAGAAATCGAATCGTTGGAAAGAGCGTATTCCATTACCCATCCTTTCGAACAACTGCTTTATTTCACGCAAGCGCCCGTTTCAATCCTAACCATAGAACAAACCCGCACGCTCATCGATGCGTCCGGTATCCCGGCCATGTAACGGGGTACCATACAGACATTGATGCAATTACAGCTGAAAGGCCTTCTTATGCGAACCATCATTCTTTATGCCTCACGCCACCACGGCAATACGAAAAAGCTCGTGGACGCCATCGTCGAGGCGCACCCCGAAATCGATACCCTCGACGTGAAAACACTCGGCAAAAACGAGTATCCCAACCTGCACGAATACCATCTGATTGGTGTCGCCACGGGCATCTATTACTCCGAGATCGACAAGGACGTGGCACGCGTGCTCACTAACGTGTTGCAGCCGCAGGACAAGGTGTTTGGCCTTATGACCTACGGTGGCAAAAACAAGTGGTACGGCAAGGATATCGATGGCATCTGCCGCATGAGGCAGGCCATCTTTATGGGTGTCTACGGCTGCCCCGGTTTTGATACGTGGGGGCCGTTCAAGATTACCGGCGGCGTCCAGAAGGGACACCCAACCGCCGAGGAAATTAAGGGCGCCGTCGATTTCTTCGACAAGATCGAAGACGAGTACGGCGATATCATCGTCGAGGAGTATGCCAAGCGCGAGAAGCGTCTGGCCTACGAAAAGGAGCATCCTGCGGGAGGCCTTGTGGCCGGCGTTAAGCGTACGGCAAAGAAAATCGCTAGCAAGCTGTAACTGTAAAGGTGCTTTTGAGCATTTAACCCGTACGGCGGGTCCGAGCAGATTCGGGCCCGCCGTCTTTTTCTTTCGTTACTCGGTAAAGGCGTTGCCGACGCTCTGGCCGCCAACATACGTCTCGACGAGGGTGAGCTCATGGTCGAACACGACAAAGTCGGCGTCGCGACCCGGCATGATGCTGCCGCACTTATCCTCGATGTGCGCGGAGCGTGCCGGCACCTCGGTTGCCATGCGAATGGCGATATCGGCGCTGGCGATGCCCCAGTCGACGATGTTCTTGACGCCCTGGGCAAGCGTGAGCACCGAACCGGCAATGCTCTTGCCATCGGCGAGCCAGCACAGGTTGTCCTTCATGATGACGTCCATGCCGCCGCTGGTGTAGCTGCCCTCGGGCATGCCGCCGCAGCCCAGGCAGTCGGTGATGAGTACCGTGTGCTGCCAGCCCTTGGCCTGCAGCAGCGCCTTGATGGCGGCAGGGTTTACGTGCTTGCCGTCACAGATGATCTCGGCGTAGGTCTCGGACGTGGACATAGCAGCACCCACGACACCGGGCTCACGGTGATGCAGCCCGCGCTGGCCGTTATAGGTATGCGTAAAGCAGCTGGCACCGGCGTTGATGGCGGCGATGCACTCATCGTAGGTGGCGTCGGAGTGACCGATGCTGGTCACCACACCCTTGGCGTTCAGAGCAGCCGCATAAGCAGCGGCACCGTCGCGCTCGGCCGCCATGGCGCTCTTAACGATGCGACCGCCCGCAGCCTCCTGCCACTGATCAAAGACCTCCTCGGAGGGATCGATAAGATAAGCGGGGTTCTGCGCGCCCACGTGCTTCATGGTAAAGAAGGGGCCCTCCAGGTAGATGCCCTGAATGCGAGCACCGCAGAAGTCGGGGCCGCGACCCTCGTCCGCCTGAGCGATGGCGGCGCAGGCGTCCTTGATCTGCTCGACGCCATCGGTGAACGTCGTGGGTAGCCAGCTGGTGGTACCGCGACGGGCGAGCTCAGTCGAGCTGATATCGATACCCTCGGGGTCGTTATCGGTAGTTGAGTGGTTGTAGAAGCCATGGATGTGGGTATCGACCATACCCGGTGCGATCCACGATCCCGTGTGGTCCTTGATCTCGCAAGAGGGCTCGTCGGCCTGCCAGGCGCCAAAGACGCCATCCTCGACCATAAGATAGCCGCCCAGCTGCGGACCTGCCGGCAAGAAGAACTTGTCAGCCTTAATTGCGTACGTGCTCATATGCACTCCTTGCTTCTAAAGCAGTTGACTGTGGTGATGCTTATACCCGGTCCAAGTGAAAACAAAAAGCGCCCGCCCGCCGTTATGAGCGGACGGGCGCCCTTACAGGGGGGACGCGATTAAGCGGTGAAGGGGTGAATCGTCACGCCCTTAACCACGCGGTTGACCGTGCCGGTGGGGCTCGGCGTATCGGGCGTGTTGCCCACGCGCACGGAGTTGAGCAGGCTGATGGCCTGGGCAAACATCACGAACGGCAGGGCAAGGTAGCCCTCGGGGAGTGCCTCATAGCCCTTAAAGGTGAAGGACTCGCCCTCGTAGACGGTAGCGCCATCCTGCTGAACGGCAACGGTGTGCTGAGCGATCTTGTCGCCACCGATCTCGTTGAGGATGTCGATATCGTACTGACGGGTGTAGGCATCGTTGTTGACGAACACGAACACGAGGGTCTTGTCGTCGACGAAGGACTTGGGTCCGTGACGATAACCCATAGAGGTGTCGTAGGAAGTAGCGACTAGACCGTGAGCGAGCTCGAGGATCTTGAGCTGGCTCTCCTGGGCAAGGCCACCGAAGGAGCCGGAACCCAAGTAGGTCACGCGGTTGAAGTCGCCAGCCAGGTAATCGGCAACCTCGGACTCGCGAGCGATGACCTCCTCGCCCATCTTGGCGATGGTCTCGACCCACTCGGCCTTCTGCTCGTCGGAAGCCTCGTCAAAGATGAGGGTAGAGAGCAGGGTCATACAGGTGTAGGAACCGGTCATGGCGAAGCCCTTGTCGTTGGCGCGCGGGATGAGCAGCGTCAGCGCATTGGGGTCATCAGCGGACTCGACAGCGAGCTTGCCCTCGGGAGCGCAGGTGATGTTGAGGAACTTGACGTTGTGGACGAGCTCCTTGGCAACGGCGACGGCAGCAAGGCTCTCGGGGCTGTTGCCGGAGCGGGCAAAGGAAACCACGAGCGTGGGATCCTCGGCGCGCAGGAAGTCGCGCGGTGCGCTCACGATGTCGGTCGTGGCGATGGGCTTAAAGTCGTAGAGATCAGTGTTGCCAGCGTGACGCAGGTACGGGGCGCAGGTATCGCCAACGTAGTCGGACGTACCGGCACCGGTGAAGACAACGGACAGACGGCCCTCGCCCATAGCGCGAGCCTCGGCCAGGAAGGCCTCGATGGCCTCCTTGTTCTCGCGATAGATGTTGAGCGTATCACGCCAAAGCTCGGGCTGCTGAGCAATCTCGGCCGTGGTGATCTGGGCGCCGAGCTCGGTGAGCTCCTCGACACTCTTCTCGAACATTTCTAATACCTCTCTCTAGAAGTAATCCTCTGACGTGCAATTATACACTTCGGTTGGTTATCTGGTAGTAACCAGTTAAATACAAAGAATCATCATATGGAAACGGTGCAGACACTAATCGCTACGCTGGTGGTAAACCTTGTACTTAAACTGGTCGGCACGAGCAACCGAGAGCGTATACTCCACAACCTCGTTTGACTCGTTATACGTAGTCCTGACCAAATCGAGCACTGGCGAGCCCTCGACGATTCCCAAAAGGTGAGCGTCGGTGGGACGGGCTATGCTCGCATAGAACTCCTCTTCGGCCACGCGTATCTTTTGTTGGAAATCTTGCTCAATCACATCGTAGAGCGGTTTACGCTCCAAGAGCGGACGCTTGAGCGACAAGAACTTACGCACCGGTAGATAACTGCGTTCGACCATCATGGGCATGTTGTCGGCGGAACGAAGGCGCTTGAGCTTAAAGATACGGTCGCCGATGCGGCACCCCATATGCTCGGCCAGATTCTTATCGGCCTCCATCTCGCAAAAATCGAGAATCGTGGTCTCCGGTTCGCGACCCATCGCACGCATCTGCTCGGTAAAGCTGTAGGACTGCGTAAGATTGGTTACCTTTGCCGAACGGTCGGTCACAAAGGTGCCGCGACCGTGCTGCCGAACCACCAGCCCCAAGCGTTCCAACTCCTGCAGAGCCAGGCGCACTGTGGTGCGCGAGAGACCATAGCGCTCCGATAATTCGCGCTCGGAAGGAATCATGTCACCGGCATGATATTCATGGTCAATCTTTTCGGTCAGAATATCGACCAGCTGATCGTATAGGGGCTGTTTGCGCGCTCCGATCGTCATTCTATCCTCCCTTTTTGCTCGAACTCGGCTAACTACCTTGGGTGTTAAGCATTATCTGTCCACAACACCCGAATCATTAAGAAAACAAAAGCCGCGCGCTCTTTCGAGCACGCGGCTTTTAACATACACATGGCTTAAGGGGTCGGGGTGTGAGCCGCGTAGGGACACACCCCTCAAGCTAGAGCCTTACCAGATGCTCGGCCAGAGACCAAGCGGGCCAGCGCCCAGGATGCCCAGGACGAAGAGCAGGAGAATGCCCTTGGTCGGGGTCCAGCTGTGCTTAGCGAACATGTAGTAAAGCAGCAGCGTAAGCATAAGCGGGACGAGCTTCGGGACGATGGTGTTGAGGGTGTCGGCAACGGAGAAGTTGACCGGATCCTCGGTGACGGTACCGTAGGTAACGGACGCCATGCCGTTGCCCAGATCGGTGACGCCGCACTCGACAGCGTTGCCGTCGGCATCGGAAGCGGTAAGAGCGTTACCGTCGGCATCGGTCATGGCCATGGTGCCAGCCTCAGCGGTCTCGGTATCAATACCCTCCAGGCCGGTGAAGTTCTCGGCCTCCTCCTCGGAGACGACAACCGTGTGGGCAGCAATGCCGCGGGTGGTGCCGTTGGGGATCTGGAGGTTGATCTGGGTGCCACCCATGGTGACGACCAGGCAACCGACGACGAAGACGCCCATGATGGAAGCGGCACGCGTAAAGGCCTGCATGTTGGCGGTCAGAGCGTCAATAGCGCTGGTGCCAAGCTTGTAGGACCAGTTCATGAGCCAGAAGCGCAGAGCGAACTGGACGACGTTGAAGATCACCAGGAAGATGATCGGCGCAGCGGCATTGCCGTTGATGGCCATGTTGGAGGTGATGCCGGCCGTGATAGGCACAAGCGTCAGCCAGAACAGGGCGTCACCGATACCACCGAGCGGGCCCATTGCGGCGACGCGGACGGCGCGGATCGTGGGGATGTCAACCTTGTTCTGCTCGAGCGAAAGCACGATGCCCATAACAAAGGTGACAAGGAACGGATGGGTGTTGAAGAACTCCAGGTTGTGGCTCATGGAAGCCGCGAGGTCGTTCTTGTTGGTGTGGATCTTCTCCAGACCGGGGATGATGGAGTAGAGCCAACCGGCGGCCTGCATACGCTCGTAGTTGAACGAGGCCTGCAGGAAGCAGGAGCGCCAGGCCATCTTGTTGAGGGTCTTCTGGTCGAGCTGCGGAGCAGGAGTGAGATCCTCGTAGTGCTCCGGGATCACATACTCATTAGATGCCATCTTCGAAGTCACCTCCGTCAGAAACAGCTGCACCCTTCAGCTCGGTCTGCTGCTGGAAGTCCCAGAAAGCGATGCCGAAGCCGATGAGAGCGAGGATGAGCAGAGCAGGGGTTGCCAGAGAATCGTTGGCAACGGTGATGAGCGCGAGGCCAAAGCCCATGAGGAAGAAGCCCCACATATCGCGGTTCATCATAACCTTGAGCAGGACGGCGAAGCCGACGAAGCGCATCATGCCGCCTGCAGCGGAGAGACCGGTCTGCAGCCAAGTCGGGATGGCGGAAGCGATGGTCTGACCGATGGTGGCGCCAGCGATGAAGAACAGGGTGACGACGACGGCGAAGATCAGGCCGAGCAGAGCCATGGCGAAGTAGTTCAGACGCTCGATACCCTTGGTGTCAGCGTTGTGAGCCATGTTGTCCGCAGAGGACATGAGCGGCGACATAAGCGTGAAGACCAGGGTAACGCCGAGCTGACCAAGCAGAGCGAACGGAATGGCAAGGCCGACTGCCGCGTTGGGCTCGAGGCCCGTAGCGATAGCGAGAATGGCTGCCATGATGCCGCCGATGACGGCGTTAGGCGGCTGAGCGCCTCCGATCGGCATGTTGCCGATCGTCATGAGCTGATAGGTACCACCCACGAGAAGACCGGTGTTGAGGTCGCCAAGGATAAGACCGATGACGGCGCCGGTGACGATGGGCTGATAGAGAGACTCGAGGAAGTTGAACTGGTCGATTGCCGCGACGAACGTGACGATGAAGACCAGAGCGACCTGGATGATCGAGTATTCCATCTTGCTCCTCCTTTCAAAATGTATGTACGCACTTTGGATTTCACGTACAGAATGTCAGGGTTTCATTCCTGACAACGTGGATCATGAGGATTACGAGAAGAGCTTGCTCGTGTCCTCAACAGGCGTGCTCGGAACGCGCCTGATCTCCAACTCCACCCCCAATTCCTGCAGCTCTTTAAACGCAGCGACATCCTCGTCGTTAACTGCGACGGAGGTGGCGACTTGGCGCTTTCCTTCCGACATGTGCATGTTGCCGATGTTTACCTTCTTTATAGGCACACCGCCCTTGACGAGCGTAAGCACGTCTTCCGGTGTTTCGGCCACGATGAAGATCTTCTGGCGCGGGCTCGCCTTGCCAATGACGTCGATGGTCTTCTGCAGAGAGAAGAAACGAGTAGCGACGCCGGCGGGAGCGGCCATCTTCATGAGGTTCTGGCGCATGGTGTTAGTCGACACATCGTCGTTGGCGACGAGAATGAGGTTGGAGCCCAAGGTGGAGTTCCACTGGGTAGCGACCTGACCATGGACCAGTCGGTTATCGATGCGGGTAAGAAGAATGTTGGGTTCTGCCATGTTGATCAGCTTCCTTTCGTTATTTGCTGACGACAGTTACTTGATCTCCTGAATCGCGTAACGCGAAACATCTACAACGGCGCCGGATCGGACTTTGATCTGGACCTTCTCGCCTTCGATGCCTTTGACGGTTCCGTAGATACCGCCGGCGAAAAGAACCTCCTGACCCGGCTTGAGCTCGGTGTGTAGCTCCTTGAAGTACTTCTGATTCTTCTTCATGTTGATTTGCGACCAGATGGTGTAAATCAAGCCCATGACGACAAGCAGGCCTAAAAGAGCGACCGAGGAGCTCAGGACGCTGGCTCCGAAATCGGCCATTAGATGCCGTCCTCGTCACCGAAGATATCCTCTTCCTCGGCACCAGCGACGGAGGCAACCGTCTGGGCGGTGATGCCCGTCTGGCCAACGGTCACGGCCTGCTCGCCAAGCTCGGCGAGCGTAGCGTTGCCGCGGAGGAACAGAAGCTCAATAACCATGGGAAGGTTCGTGCCAGTCAGAATCTCGACGTTGTCGACATCCTGGGCAATCATCATTGCCTGGTTGAACGGGGTACCACCAAGCAGGTCGGTAAAGACGAGCACGCCATCGCACTCCTCGCGCATGGCGGTGATAGCGGCGCGGAGATCCTCACCGTAGGAAGCAGCCTGGTCGCCCTCGAAAGGAACGACGGTAAAAGCGGGCTGATCACCGGCGACCATAGCGATAGCGCTTGCGAGGCCGGGTGCGAACTGTCCATGACCGGTAAGAATAAAGCCAACCATTCAAATTTCCCTTCCGAAGGTGTGTACGATCTGAGTCCGATGTTTTCGGAAGCCAGCGGGCGGACGCCCTTAAAGCTTCTTGGAAAGCGTTCTTTGAGAACCAGTGGTCTCTTAACTGGTAGTAACCACGTGACGTGTTGTTGTCACTATATCACCACAGAAGAGGTTGCTTTCGTTGATTCATACAGTAAAACGTTTTTGCACCGTTCACGGCGAAAAATCGACCGTTTACCGCTCATTAACACTTCTACCTGCGGTTTTGAAACCGTTTCGAAATGATTTGACGAAAGATCGGAACTTTTTTCGTGTCTAAACAACGCAGGGTGGCCAAAAAAGGCATGTAGAAAAAATGCAGGTCATTGTGAAGATTTGTGAATTGGTCTTTTTGACTTAATACCAGTTAGAACCAGTTTAGAAATTATCGGTGAACGGTAGTTTTCGACCGCTCAGCGGTTATTTCCAATCGTTTGCAGCTCCTTTTCCATATGAATTAGGGAGACCCGATGAAGCACTTGCGCGGTTGCGGGAAATTTCGATACTCGTCCATCCCCCACGTGCCAAACTCTCACTCCCTAAATATGCCATAAGCTCTCGCTATTCGTCTTACAAACATAACTTACTCTAATCTGTAATTGTTTATCGTTTATCATTAAGTATGTTATAAGATTTTAATATCATCCTAGACATTGGTTGGAGGAGCTATGATCCGCTGGAACGTATCCAAATCGAATGAATCCATCAACCGCGAACAGGCAATAGCCGATCTGAGGAAGCTCGCTCACATCTGCAAATGGGCCACAATCTGCACCGCCGTAGCGCTCGCTCTGGGACTTCTCGCAGTCATTGCAATCGAGCTTCTACTCATATTGCCTAGCCTCTCCCAAGGGTTCTGCCTCCAATCCGTAGAGCTTAATGCCGGCGAAGGGCCATCTCTCGCTCTCGTCGGCGCCAATGAACAGACCCCTCTTATGCTTGTCGCGCACGACGGTCATACTGCCATAGGGAGCGCCATGATGACATGCCTTGCGCTTGCCATTGTGCTAAGCGCATACAGGTTTTTCTCCGCCATTGAAAAGGCGGGCAGGCCCTTTGACCTCGAATGCATCCGCATACTACGTCAAGTAGGACATTTGTTCCTTATTGGCGGCGTTGCTGTGAAGCTTCTTGGTGCCATAGTCACGGGGCTGATACTCTCAGGATTTGGCGGCAACTTTACGGATGCGCTTGGCGGCCAGCACCTCGACCTCTCTATGGTCTTTGCAGGCCTGATTATTAGCCTGATTGCCAGCGTCTTCCAGTACGGGTGTATCCTGCAAATACAAGATGACGAGTTGCTCTAGGGGGAATCCATGATTATTCTGCGGCTCGACCGCATGCTCGCCGAACGCAAGATCTCATCCAAAGAGCTTGCGGAACGCGTGGGCATCTCCCAGGTCAATATGTCGCGCATCAAGACGGGCAAGGTTTCTGCCGTGCGCTTTTCAACTCTTGACGCGATATGCCGGGCACTCGACTGCCAACCGGGCGATGTACTGGAATATATGCCTGACGATGAAGCCGATAACCTCTTTGGACTTAAAGATGAATAGCCATAATTAAGCCGCCAATCACGCCCTCAACGCAAAAAGCCCGCCAGAACGATGCGTTCTAGCGGGCTCAATCAGATATTTCGACTTCGTGCTCGAAAGCTCGGGCAACCTTTAAGCAAACAGGCCGTAGATGCTGATGTTGGCCTTGGCGTACAGGCCGTTGGCATACTCGGTCCACTTGGAGCTGGCGCTCGAAGCCTGCGAAGAATACTGCTGGTAAGCAGTGTAATAGGCGGTCATGGCCTGCTTATAGGTGGCGCTATCGGCGGTAAAGGCATCGTTAGCGAAGGCCTTAGCGTAGGTGCTGTTCTCGTCCTTCCAGGTGCCCTTCGAGCTATCCCACTCGTCACCGGCAAGGTTGATGATGTAATCGGCGTAATCCTTGCTCGCGGTGTCCTCGTTGCCGTCAGAAGGCTCGGTCGGAGCGGTCGGCATGCTCGCGGAAGCATCGCCCACCTTCTTCTTGTAGAGCTTCTGCAGCGTCGCGGACTGACGGACGATCTGCTTGGCCTGGTCCTTGGACACGCCATACTGCTTGGCCATGGTGTCGTAGTCCGAGGTGCCGATAGAATCCTCGGCGTACTTCTTCATCTCCTTAGAGGAGACGGTAATGCCCTCGTCCTCAGCAGCATCGAGCAGAATCTTGTTGCGCACGTAAGACAGGATGACGTCGGCAGAGGGGGCGGTGTAGTTGCCGTTGCTATCCTTAACGGTATCGAGGCTGTACTGGCTCTCGATGGCCTCGCGCGCGGTGATATCGCTCTTCTTGCCGTTGTAGCTATAGCTTGCCACGTTCGAATCGAGCTGGTCCTCGGTCAGGGTCGACGAACCGACACCCTTGCCGCCAAAGCCGCCATTGCCAATAAAGAAGCCGACCACCGCAGCGATCACGACTGCAACCACAAAGGCGGCAATCATCGTCTTCTTGTGCTTGGATGCATGGTCGTCTTCCTCGGAACCAAGAATATCGTCATCCTTGTCCTGGGCCTCGGGCATCAGATTCTCGTCAGCGGCATCTGCGGCGATCTGAGCCTCCAGACGGGCGTCCTCCTCCTCGGCCGTCGTACCGGCGGCAATGTGCTCGGCAGACGTACCGGCGACCAGATCGATCTTCTCGGTCTCGTCACCGTCGGGGCCTTCGCCGCGCTCGATGATCTGGATGCCGTCGATCTCGTCCTTCTCGTCCTTCTTTTGAATCAAACCCATATCGGTTACTCCTTGTTAGGAAACATAATCCCCAATAGAATACGCCCGACGGAGCGCCGGGCGTATTGATTCTTAGGTTATACGCAAACACTTAAGTACTATTTAGGCGTTTGCAGCGTGCCTACCTTAGGCCAGGTGCGCGATAACGGCATCGGCAAAGGCCTGCGTGCCCACAGCGCCCTCAACGGAGCCGGTCTGGGCACGACGCACGTCACCGGTAACTTGCTCGCCCTCGTCGAGCGTGGCGGACACGGCGGCGCGGATACGATTGGCCGCATCGTTCTCACCCAGATGATCGAGCATCATAGCCGCAGACAGAATCTCGGCCGTGGGGTTGGCGATATCCTGGCCCGCGATATCGGGCGCAGAGCCGTGCGTTGCCTCGAAGATAGCGCAGTCGGCACCGATGTTGGAGCCGGGGGCCATCCCTAAGCCGCCCACCAGGCCGGCGCACAGGTCGCTCACGATGTCGCCGTACAGGTTGGGCAGCACCAGGACATCGAAGTCGTTGGGGTTCTGGACCAGGCCCATGCAGGTGGCGTCGACGATCTTGTCGTTGAACTCGATGTCGGGATAGCCGGCGGCCACCTCGCGCGCAACGCGCAGGAACAGGCCGTCGGTCGCCTTCATGATGTTGGCCTTGTGCACAGCCGTCACCTTTTTGCGGCCGCAGCGGCGAGCGTACTCAAAGGCATACTCCACAATACGGCGGCTCTTGGCGATAGAGATCGGCTTGATCGAGATCGCGGAATCGGCGGCGAAGGTCTTTTGGCCCGAACGCTCAACGAGTCGCGAGAGCTCCTCGACCTCGGCAGCGCCCTCATCGAACTCGATGCCGGCGTAGAGGTCCTCGGTGTTCTCGCGCACGATAACCAGGTCGACATCGCGGAAACGAGAGCCGTCGCCCGGCTGCGACAGGCAAGGGCGCACGCAGGCATACAGGTCGAAGTGCTTGCGCAGGGCCACGTTGACGCTGCGGAAGCCCGTACCGACCGGTGTGGTGATGGGGCCCTTGATGGCAACCTTGATCTGGGCAACCGCATCGAGCACGTGCTGGGGCAGCGGCGTGCCAAACTCGTCCATGACGCCGGCGCCGGCCTCCTGGACGTTCCAATTGATCTGGACACCGGTGGCCTCGACCACGCGGCGCATGGCCTGTGTAATCTCGGGACCGATACCGTCACCGGGAATCAGGACTACATCGTGCGCCATAATCTGTTACTCCTCGTCTTCGGCGGCCTCAGATTTTTTAACGCTAGCACGCTTCTTCTTTTTGGAGAGATCCAGGCCAAAACGTTTAACAAGCATTTCGCAAATCTCGCTCGAACGGGCCTTGAGATAGCTGCCCTTACCGTTCTCGGCATCGAACTTAAGGCGCAGCGCAAGCTTCTCTGCGACCTCGGCGTCGATCTCGCCCTGGCAAAACTCGTACAGGCAACCGAGCATGTCGCGATACTCAAGGTCGCCGTGGTAGCACTGGATGGCCTCGTCCAGGATGGGCCAAGCCTCGCGCGAACGCTCGACACTCGTGGCACCCCACACGCACAGCAGGCGGAAGGCGGCATAGCGCAGCGTGGAGGAGATCTCGTCGAACAGCGCGGTCTCGGCACCCTCAAAGGCGTCCTCCATCTGCTCGGGGCAGGTGGTGGCGAGTGCCGCCAAGGCATCGAGGGCCTCCCAGCGGGTCTGCGCCTCGGGGCGATCGAGCGCCTCGATCAGCGCGGGCACGCAGGGCACGACGCGCTGCGGATCGCGCTCGGCAAGCAGGTGCAGCACGCGGGCAGCAAACTGGCGGATGCGGCGCGTGGGACAGCCGAGCTCCTGGACCAGGCGGTCGACGGCGTTCTCGTTCTCCTCTGCCAGCTGAAGCTGTGCCAGCTCCTCGTCGGTGAGCTGTTCGTCTTTGTTTTCTGCCATAGTTACCTCTTTTTACTATTTCTTAGCGTGCTTGCCAGCACCCTTGCTGTCATCGGTGACCGAGATGAGCTGTCGGTCGGCCGCGCCATTGCGACGCGCGCGGCGGCGCTCCTCGGCATCGCCCGCGTCGGCGGCGGCGCGATGGGCCTTGTTGACGTTAAAAACCTCGTCGTGTTTGCGCCACGGGCCGACGGACTCGCCAAAGCTCATCTTAAGGCCGGCGATAAAGCCGCCGAGCCAGCCGATCGGCGCAAACTGCACCAGCGGGAACAGCGAAAACACCCAGGTCAGTAGGACGACTGCCGCCGCACCCGCAAAGTTGGCAATCCAGTAGTCGCGCTTGGTGATCACGCGCTTTTCGCAAGCCCACTGGCCGCACAAAAAACCAATGTAGATCGCAAAGATAAAGAGCACCAGCGCGAGCACCACGAACGTCCAGCTCATGGGCGCTACTCCTCGTGATGGTGGCCGCAGCAGCACTCGTGGCCGTCATCGTGACCGCGACCGCCGCAGCACTCGTGGTCCTCGCCGTGGTTGTGGCCACAACCGCACTCGTGGTCGTCGCCATGCTCGCCGCAACCGCAGCCTTCCTCGTGAGCACCGTGCTCCTCGGGACGATACTGCGACCAGTCCAGACCGGCGGCGATGGCATCGGCCTCCTCCTTATAGAGGACCGTGATGGCCTGGGTGCCCAGCTTGGCGCCACCGATGGCGTCGAGCATGTCGTAAAGCGTAAATGCCACGTCGGCGCCGGGCAGCGCAAGTTCGCGGTCGTCGGCATAGGCGAGCGCCAAGCGCAGGTCCTTAATGAAGTGCTCGACCATAAAGCCGGGCTTGTAATCGCCGTCGAGCGCCTTGGGCGCCAGACTCTCCATGGCGCCGGACTTACCGGTGCCGCCCAGAATCATCTGACGGGTCTTCTCCAGATCGAGGCCGCTCAGCTCGGCAAATGCCATGGCGTCTGCCATGCCGACCATGCAGGCGCCCAGCGACACCTGGTTGGCGAGCTTGGCAGCCTGACCCTTGCCGGCGCCATCGAAGCAGCAGATGTTTGCCGCAAAGGTGGAAAGGATGTCGCGGACCGGGGCGATGTCGTTTTCGGTAGCGCCCACGATAGCCGTGAGCGTGCCGGCGATAGCGCCCGACTCGCCGCCGGTGACGGGACAGTCAAACGCCATGCGGCCGGAAACCTGGGCGGCCTCGGCAATGTCGCGCGCCAGCTCGGGCGAGCTCGTGGTGAGGTCGATCAGGACCGCGCCGGGCTTAGTGCACGCGAGCAGGCCGTCGCCCGCCAGGTAGAGCTCCTCGACCTCGGAGGGATAACCCACCATGGTAAAGACGACGTCGGCGTTCGCCGCGGCATCTGCCGGCGTATCGGCCCAGACGGCACCGCGCTCAACGAGCGCTGCGGCCTTGGACTTGGTGCGGTTGTTGACCGTGACGGGATGGCCAGCGTCCAGAATGTGGCCGGCGATGGGGGCACCCATGATTCCGGTGCCGATAAATGCGACGGAGAGCTTGTTTGCCATGAAACCTTTCCTTTTGGGTTGGGTGTTGTTACCAGGTTGAATACTCGGTGCCAGCGTTTGGGCTGTGAGTTGGGATCGATTACGGACGCAGCGCTTGCCTACTGGCCGCGCACACGGCGGGCGATGCGGTCGGAAAGCGACGCCTTGTCGGCGCGGTTCTTACCCCAAAACGCGCAGGCCACCATGCCGGGGCCCACGTGCGAGCCGATGGTGGGACCAACGGAGCTGCGGATAATCGTGACGTCGGCGCAGCCCTCCTCCTTGCGGATGGCAGCTTCGAGCCAGTCGCCGTCCTTGTCGGCATCGGCCGTCATGATGGCGATGGGCATGGTGCGGTCGGGCACGTAGTTCTCGCGGAACGACTTGAGGATGGACTTGAGCGCCTTCTTGCGGCCGCGGTTGACGCCGATCAGCGACAGCGAGCCGGCCAGGTCGTAGGAGAGCTCGGGCTTGACGTCGAGCTTTGCCGTGAGCTGCGCCGCCGCGGGCGGAATGCGGCCGCCGGCAGCCAGCGCATCGAAACTCTCGAGCGTAAAGTAACCGTGCACGTAGGTCTTGGCCTCGTTTGCCCAATCGACCAGCTGCTTGGCGGTCAGTCCCGCCGAGCGCTGGCGCACGGCCTCGAGCGCCAAGAGCTCGCCGGTCGCGCAGGGCAAGGCGTTGTCGACCACGTAGAGCTCAAAGTTGGGATACTCGGAGCGCACGGCGTCTGCCGCCTGGCATGCGGAGTTGTAGCTCGACGACAGCGCCGAGGTAAAGCACAGGTAGACCGTGGGCGTGCCATCTTTGGCGCACTCGGTAAAGAACTCGATATAGCGACCGAGCGACACAGCCGAGGTGGACACGCGGGCGCCGGCGCGCATGCGGTCGTAGAACTCCTTGGGGCTCATGCTCGACCAGATGTCGTCCGTGCGCTCCTCGCCATCGATAATGAAGGGAAAACCCAGGATATCGACATCGAGGTTCGCGGCGACCTCAGGGCTAAAGTCGCAGCAGGTATCGACGACGATGCGGCAACGGTCCGAATGACCGGCGGATGCGGCCTTGTCCATCAAAGCGACTCCTTACGTAAAAAGGCGGCCACCCGCATGGGATGGCCGCCAACCGTTAACTCATGCAAGTTAACGTATTTTACTCGTCAAGTGTTTCGATGCGGGGCTTGATGATGCCATATCCACCATTCTTACGGTGATACACCACATTGATGAGGCCGGTCGTCGTGTTCTCGAACACGTAGAAGTCGTGGCCCAGCAGATCGGTCTGTACCAGCGCCTGCTCCTCGGTCATCGGGGTGACGTCAATAACCTTCTCGCGAACGAGCAGGTCGTCGTCCTCCTCGGGCAGCAGCAGGTCGGCCAGATCCTCGACGCGCTCGACCGGTGCGACATCCGCGGCGCTGGCACCGCCCTGGCGGTTGTCCACGACCTTGGTCTTGAACTTGCGCAGCTGGCGGGTGACCTTATCGGCGGAGAGATCGATGGCGGCATACATATCTGCTCCGTGCTCGGCAACGCGAATCACAGAGCCGCGGGCACGAACCGTGACCTCGACGATTGCCGGGTTGGGGTTCGAGGGGTTCTTCTCATAACGAAGCACAACGTCAACCGTCATGGGCTCGATATCGAAAACCTTGAGCGCCTCGCCGATCTTCTCATCCACATGCGCACGCAGAGCATCGGTTACCGTCGTCTTGCGTCCAGAAACCTTGATATCCATACGTGGCTCCAATCTGCCTCGGGGACTTACTGTACTGGCTATGTACCCATTGCCGTGCATTTAATCACCCGAATTCCCAAAGACCCGAATAACGACTGCTTGATACCGCATACCGAAGTCTCGCACTTTTCCGTGGCAAAGTGCGCTATAGGAAGGCGACAGCGACCTTGGTTTTGCACCTAAAAAATGTCTTTGAACTGCTGGTTTTATGGGAACGAAAAAGCCGGGCTCCCCTGTTGGGAGAGCCCGGCAATGCGTGTTGAAACCGTGAAGAGGCGCCTCTCCTAGCGCATAGGAGAGGCCACCCCTAGCAATAACTAGCTATTGAGTTTGTTAATGTCGTCGTCGGTGATAGTGCCCTCCTGGCTGGACGATTTATCCTCGGAGGATGCACCCTCGCTGCTCGAATCGGAGGATGCGGACTCGCTGGATCCGGTGTCGGTCGACTGCACGTCGGCGCCCGAGACCGTCTTGGTGGTGAGGTCATAGGGCATCGTGCCGTACCAAACGGAGTGGACCGCCTCGAGCGTGCCATCGACCGTGATACCGTCGAGGGCATCGCTCACGGCACGGCATAGCTCGTCGTTGGCCGAGAGGCCCGCGACGCCGAGCGTCGAGGGCGTCTCGAGCGTGCCGACGTAAGAGACCTGGCTCATCAGGCGCGCAAGGTAGCCGCCGGCCGTGGAGTCGCAGATCACGTAGTCGACCTCGCCGGACTCGAGTGCCTCAAAGCACTCGTTGATGTTGGAGAAGGTCTTTTGGTTGGCCGTGATGCTCTGCTTGGCGAGCGCTTCCTGCGAGGCCGAGGAGGTCTGAACGCCCAGGGTAGCGGTGTTAAGCGTTTCGGTGGAAACGCTCAGAGACTCGCCGTCGCTCGTCTTTCCGAACACTGCCGCAGCGTCGTACAGGCAAGTACCAAGCGCGCTGATGTCACCATCCGTGGAATTGATGTCGCCAATGAAGATGTCGGCCTTTTTGTCGCCAAGCGCGGAATCGGCAGAAGACGCATCGACGAAGGCAACCTTAAGGCCCATACGGCTTGCAAGGGCACGAGCGGCATCGACCGCATAGCCCGTGAGGTTTCCGTCGGCGTCCTGCATGGCCTGCGGGGCATCAGACGTATCGAGGGCGACCGTCAGGGTTCCCGGCGTGACCAGGGCATCGTCCGACACCGCCGGCGTGACGGTCTCGCGCTCGATCTGGTCAATCGTGGGTGTCGTGAACGTGGACAGTGGATTGAACGCGCATCCGCTCAAGCCCAATACGGCAATGACCGCCGCGGTCCCAGCACCTAACCGAGCCGCGTGCATCAAGCTGCCCCTCACCATGTCCACTACCCTGCCTTCTGTGTCGTATACAATCCGTGCGTTGCGCGGAATAACGGGTTGTTCCCACCAGCTGACCTGGTATTTGACCCCACACTTGCGCACCGGGGTGTTTGCTCGGGAAGCCGTAGCCACCTTCACGACTGGCCCGCTCGCCCGCGAGGCGGTATTGCCCCAAAGAAAGTAGAACGGACGGTGCGGCTTACATCTAGGACGCGCCATGATCGCGCCGCGCGCACGCGGTCGCTTACGTGGATCCCTTTGACCGCGTCTGTCTTGGACTAGGATGTACATTTCGTCCATCCGCAACCACAGCCTGGCAGGAACGTAGCGCATTATAGCTAAGTTCAAGCTAAAGTTTAAGGTTAGGGACGTCATTCGCACCGTGAGCACAGATTTTGCAGGTCGGAGCAGACCTTTCGTGCCCCCATGAAGCCCGAAGCTCCCCTACGGGGAGCTTCGGGGCACCCGTCTCAGGATACCGTGTGCAAAAAAACGGCAAATATGAGTACTGCTATCAATTTAGTAGCAGCGTTTTTCCGCCCCACGAGCCCTTTTTGAGTTCCGCACAGCCTGCTTGGCGCCAAGATATTCCACATTCGTTTATTATCTCGGTAGCGCGCAGAGATGTGGTGTAAGAGGCGGGGAATGCCCCGCCTC